>JBDSUN010000161.1:0-6517 GCA_039927735.1 Acidimicrobiales bacterium
TCGTCCTCGAGTTCGACCCACCCACCGACCCGACGAGCTACTACGTGCGACGCCTGGACCTCTCCGACGGCACCCTCTCCGACACCGGCGCACCCCAGGTCGGCCTCAACCCCAAGATGCGGGGCAAGGCCCGAGCCCAGGTGCTGCACCCGGACGGCACGTCGCTCTACACCTTGTACACGCTGCCCCAGGACGGCGAGCCCGTGTTCGACGGGGACGACGACTCGCCGCGCTACGCCTTCATCCACGTGATCAACCTGAAGGAGGAGTGGTCGCACTGCATCTTCCTCCCGGCCCCGATCGGCACGGTCGACGAAGCCACCGTGGGCATGGGCATCTCCCCCGACGGCACCGAGATCATCGTGGCCGACCCGTCAACGTCGACGCTGGCGCGCGTCGACACCACCGAGCTCACCGGGGACCGCACCCACCGGGTCGAGCGTCTACGGGACAACGGCACCAAGGCGGCGGTGGCCATCGCCGACGACGGCACCGCCTACCTGGGCACCGGACCGCTGTTGCTCGAGCTCGACCTGGCGACGATGCAGCCAACCCGGGCCTGGTCCCAGGCGGAGCCGATCAGCGCGCTGTCGCTGTCGGCGGCGGGCGACGAGCTGCGGGTCGGTGGCGGTGGGGTCATCACGCTGATCGACCGAGCCACCCACGAGGAGAAGGCCGTGCTCCGGGCTCCCGGACGTGGAACAGTGGCGTTGCTCGGTCCCCCTCGGGGGTCGGTCACCGAGTTCCCGCTCGAATGCGCCTGCTGAGGGCGGGCCGGCCGGCTCCGAGCACGCGCACCGCTGGTGACGGTCGGGAGGGCACGGATGGACGAACCGGATCCGAGAGTGATCCGGGCCGCGGCGGCGGGCGACGACGACGCCTTCACGACGCTCATGCGCTCGGCTCAGCCCCACGTCTGGCGCTTCCTGCGCCACTTGCTCGGGGACGAGGAGACCGCCGCCGACGTCACCCAGGAGACCTTCGTACGCATCCACCGCTCCCTCGGCCGATTTCGGCATCAGTCCCGGTTCTCGACGTGGGTGTTCCAGATCGCCCGCAACGCGGCGGTCGACGAGCAGCGACGGAACGGACGTCGGCAGCGCCTGCTGGGAGCGATGGCCCCCTCGTCGCCGACGCCCGACGCGTCGCTCGGATCCGAGCTGCGAGCGGCCCTCGCCTCGCTGTCGCCGCGCCTGCGGGAGGCCTTTGTGCTGGTCGAGGCCTTCGGGCTGACCTACCAGGACGCCGCTGAGGTGCTGACCGTCCCCACCGGCACCGTGAAGTCCCGCGTATTCCGCGCCCGGCTCGAGCTGGTGCAGTGGTTCGACGCCGGCGCCCCGGACGAGGATGCCTCCGACGAGGGGGGCCACGGTGGCTGACCGCGACCCCCAGGCTCATCTGCGGCGGATCTCCGAGGCCCTCGACGGCGACGGCGCCCTGCCCCACCCGCTCGACCCCGAGGGTGCGGCCTTCCTGGACGCCGCCACCCGGCTGCGTTCCCGGATGCGGGTGGAGGCGGCAGCCACCCCGCCCGACGTGACCGACGCCGTCCTCGAGCGCGTGCGGGCCGAGCCGAAGGCGCGACCTTCCCCTCGCCCCCTGAGCCTGGTGGCGGCCGCGGTGTTCGTGGTCGCCGCCGTCGGCGCCGCGCTCGCCGTTCGCCCCGGCGGGCCCATCGCTCCGGAACCGGTGCTCGCCGACGTGGGCGAGCGCGTGCTGCAAGCCCAGCAGGACGTCCTCGCGCTCGACGCCGCCGTCACGCTCGTGGAACGGGGTGCCCATCCCGAGGTGCCCGTGCGGACCTACGCGGGCACGCTGCGCTACCAGGCTCCCGAGCGCCTGTGGCTGCACCTCGTGCAGGATCGCACCTCGCTGGCGACGGGGTTCCCGGCCAACGACCTCGACCTCGTCGTGGACGACGGCCGCGCGTGGAGCTCGGGCCTGCGGGGCTGTCCGGTCGATGCCCAACCCGGGTGCCTCGGCGACTCCGACGCACGCGTCGTGTCGGGATTGGCTCCCTTCGCGGCCGACTGGGTCGCCCCCCTCGACCTCGTCATCCCCGTCGATGCCTTCCTGCCCGGGGCCGAGCTGGCGGCGTCGGCGACGGGGGGCGGGGTCGAGATCACCACGACGGTGGCGCGGCTCCAGCGGACGATCGACGGCCTGCGGGCCGCCGGCGCGCTCCGAGCCGTGCACGCCACCGACGCCGTGCGCGTGGAGCTGGACCGCGACACCTTCACCATCAGGCGGCTCACCGTGACGGCGGGCGACACCGCCGCGCGAGTGGCCTGGGCCGCCAGCAACGGGTACTCGGAGCCCGCTGGGACGGCGGTGCTCGACCTCACCCTGACCGAGCAGTCCCTCCCCGGCTCCCCCTTCCCGACCGCCCCGATCGCCGTCGAGCGTGACGCCGGCTTCGCCGACCGGGCCGACCCTGGCGGTCCAGCACCTACGTGGCTGCCGACAGGGTTCTCGGCCCACCGCGGCGGGGTGCAGCACGGGAGCGGGGCCACCACCACCGTCCGCTCCTGGAGCGACGGCCGGGCGTGGATCCGCGTCGACGTGACCACCGAGCGCGCCGGCGATGCCCTGGTCGGAGGGTTGGGCCCGATCGTGCGGGCGCTCGAGGTGGGGGACGGCACGGGCTACACCGACCCGACCGGCTCGGTCGTCTCCCTGCACGACGACGGTATCGACGCGGCCGTCAGCGGGTCCGTCCCCCTCGCCGTGCTGGTGCGGGTGGCCGCCTCCCTGCCGATCCTCGGTCGGGAGCTCCCCGAGGGGTGGCCCCAGGGAGAGGTGCTCGAGTCCCTCCCAGAAGGAGCCCTGCGGCCGGCCGGCGCGCTGATCGCCCGCTACGACGGTGTCGACCTCCTCGTCGCCCTCCCCGGCCCGGGCCAGACGAGCGCCGTGCTCCGCCAGCGGCCCGGGACGACCCTGGGTCCGGCCGCCAAGGCTGACGTCAGCCAGGTCGAGGTGCGGGGCGTGGCCGGGCGCTACGAGCCCCGGACGCAGGTGGTGACGTGGGTGGAGGGCGGCTGGATCCGCGAGCTCCGGAGCGAGGGCCTCGATCTCGCCGCCCTCCTCGTCATCGCCGAGGACCTCCGGCCATGAGGTCGACGGGGGGTTGGATGGCGGGGGGTCGGATGCCGAGGCGTCGGATGGCACTGATCACCGCGGCCGTGGCGGGCTCACTGGCCGGCGTGGTCGCCACGATGGCCCTCACCTCGCCGACGTCGCCGACTGCACCCGCCGCCGCCTCCCGCCACGCCCGCGAACCGGCGATCACGACGACGACCACCGCGCCACCCTCGGCCCCGGTCGTTGCTCGGCCCGCCATCCTCCTCGTGTGGACCTCCGGTGGCCTGCCCCCCGGCCTCGCCGCCCAGGTCGCTGCGCTCGACGGGGTGACCTCGGTGGCCACGGTGCGAGGTGACGAGACCGCCATGACCGGCTCCCTCGATGCCGCCGGGCGGCCGGTCGACGTCCTGGCGGACGGCTGGCACGTCCCGCTCGACACCCTCGCCATCGAGCCGGCGTCGTTCGCCGAGTTCCTCGACGAGGACGCCGCCGAGCTCGTCGCCGGCCTCGGGCCCGGCGAGGCGCTGCTGACCGAGACCTCGGCGGCCCTGCGCCGCCTGGCCACGGGGGCGACCATCAGGCTCACCACCGGGGAGGTCACCGTCGCTGGCGTGATCGACGACGGCTCCGGCGCCGCCGCCGAGGTGCTCGTGCACGCCGACGATGCCGCCGTCCTCGACGTGAACACCGAGCGCTACCTCCTCGTCGCCCACACGGGCGACCGGGAGACCCTGCAGCGGGCGTTGGCGACGGAGCTGTTGGAGGGCAAGTCCGTGCGCTTCCGCACCCCGGCCGAGACCGCATGGCTTCGCCACGGCGACGCCGTCGAGCCACCGGCGGTCATGAAGACCGCCTTCGGCGAGTTCGCGGTGCGGGACCGGCCTGGGCGCGACATCGAGATCTGGCCGGCATGGGTGGAGCGATGGATCGTCACCGAGGCGGTGCCGATCCTCGGCGAGGTCCGGTGCCACTCCTCGGTCATCGAGTCGCTGCGCGCGGCGATGGCCGAGCTGGAGCAGGCTGACCTCGCCCACCTCGTGGACCCCGGGGCATATGCCGGCTGCTACTCCCCTCGCCGCATCGGTCCTGGCCTGCCCCTGTCGCACCACGCCTGGGGCGCCGCCGTCGACCTCAACGTCGATGGCAACCCCCGGGGCTCGTTCTCCACCCAGGACGAGCGCCTCGTGGAGACGATGCTCCGCCACGGCTGGACCTGGGGCGGCACCTGGCTGGTGCCCGACCCCGCCCACTACGAAGCCCCCGTCGCGGCCGACATGGACGCGCTGGGAACGGACCGATGAGCGCCTGGCGGCGCCGCATGGCGCAGGACCCGGACTGCTGGCCGTCGCTGCCGTTGCGCCCCGGGCCGGCCTCCAACGGCGAGTACGTGCCGCCACCGCGCACCGCCAGTGATCGAGCCCTCGAGCGCGCCATCCTCGATCGGGCAGCGACGGCGGCAGACCGCATCGGCATGGACCGCCGGCGCTTCCTGCAGACCAGTGGCGGGATCGCCGCGGCGCTGGCCACCTTCAACCTGGCCGCGTGCTCGGGAGGAGACGGTGAGACCGCGCCGACGACGAGCCGAGCTCCAACGACCACGACGACGGACCCCGGAGGCTCCTTCGAGGTCTCCGAGCCCGAGGAGGTCGAGGCGTGCGAGCAGGAGCTGGCCGGCACCGGTGAGCTCATCTTCGACATCCACACCCATCACGTCGTGCCGGACGGACCGTGGCGCCAGAACGCTCAGCGCATCGCCGACATGATCCTGGGGCTCGTGCCCGCCGGGTGCGCCGAGGCCGACCCCTACCGCTGCGTCGACCGGACCGCCTACCTGCACGACATGTTCCTCGCCAGTGACACCACCATCACGCTGCTGTCCGACGTGCCGAACTCGGGCCCGCTCGACGCACCGATGCCGTGGGCGGAGAAGCGCGAGACGAGGCAGCTCGCCGAGTCCCTCGCCGCCGGTGGCGAGGCCCGGGTGCTCCTGCACGACGTCATCGCCCCGAACTTCGGGGACCTCGCCATGCGTCTCGACGAGATGGAGCGGAACGCAGGCACCGGCGATGTCGCGGCGTTCAAGGTGTACACGGCGTGGGGACCGGAGGGGCGCGGCTACGCCCTCGACGATCCCGCCATCGGACTGCCGGTGGTGGAAAAGGCACGAGAGCTGGGCGTCCGGGTCATCTGCGCCCACAAGGGCCTGCCGCTGTTGGAGTTCGATCGGGCTCACAACGGGCCGGCGGACCTCGTGGCGACTGCGAAGCAGTACCCCGACATGGACTTCATCGTCTACCACGGCGCCTACGAGCTGCAGACGACCGAAGGGCCCTACGACCCAACCGACGCGGCGCGGGGCGTGAACAGCCTCATCAAGGCGCTCGACGACCACGGCATCGCGCCCAACGCCAACGTCCACGCCGAGCTCGGCACGACCTGGCGCGAGACGCTCGCCCGCCCGACCGAGGCCGCCCACCTGCTGGGCAAGCTGCTGTCGCGGGTGGGCACCGACAACGTGATGTGGGGCACCGATGCGGTCTGGTACGGCTCGCCGCAGCCGCAGATCATGGCCTTCCGAGCCTTCCAGATCTCGCCCGAGCTGCAGGAGCGGTTCGGGTACCCCGCCCTCACACCGGAGCTGAAGGCCAAGGTCTTCGGTCTGAACGCCGCCCGGGTCTTCGGGGTCGATCCCGCCGCTGCCCGATGCGCCGTCGACGGGGACGGCCTGGCGGAGGCGCGCGCCCGGCTGGCCTCCTACGTGCGCGACGGGGCCGTCGAGCCGTGGCAGGCGCGTGGTCCGATGACCCGTCGCCAGGTGCTCACCTGGTTGCGCAGCGCGCCCGAGCCGTGGACGCCGGCCTGACCAACGGGGGGTTGGCCGGAGGGACCTACGCGTTCTTGGGGAGGTCCTTGAAGGCGGCCGTCTTGTCCTGGTTGGCTTCCTTGGGGAGGCCGAGGACCCGCTCGCCGATGATGTTGCGCTGCACCTGATCGGTGCCGCCGTAGATCGGCGGAGCCTGAGCGAACAGGGCCATGCCGGTGACCATGGCCGCGAACGGGTTGCCGGTCGCCTCGTTGAGTGCGGTCTGGTCCTCGGGCTTGTACCCGTGCAGGGTGCCGTAGGGGCCGATGATGCTGAGACCGACGTCGCGCTGCGCACGGACGATCTGGCTCATCGAGAGCTTGGAGATGTTCGGCAGGCCAGGCACGTCCTGACCGATGGCCTTGGCCGCCTTGGCCCGCAGGTTGTTGAAGCGTCCCAGCTCGTTGAGCGTGTGGAGGCGCATCAGGTCCTGCCGGACGGTGGGGTCGGCGATCTTGCCGTTGCCCTTGGCCAGCTCCACGAGCAGCTTGTACGAGGCACCGAACATGCCGCCACCGCCACCGCCACGCCGGCGCGGGCCGGCTCCGCCGCCGGCCACGAAGTCGCCCGCTC
>JBDSUN010000162.1:0-10436 GCA_039927735.1 Acidimicrobiales bacterium
AGCTCCTCGTCGCCGGCCCGGCTTCAGCCGACATCCCCAACCCGGTTGGCATCGTCGTGGACGGCATCGGCGGCCTGATCGGCGGAGCCGCGGGGTTCGCCTTCGACCAGATCGCCGAGGGCATCGCCAACTGGGTGCTCGGAGCCGTCGGGTTCTTCGTCGGCGGCGTCCTCGACTTCCTCCGGTCATCGGCCCGGGTCGACGTCGAGGCGGCCTGGTTCTCCGGACCGGGCTCGCCCTACTTCACGGTCCGGAACATCGCCGCTGCGCTCCTCGTCGGCTTCGTGTTCCTCGGGCTCCTGCAGGGGCTGCTCAATGGCGACCCGTGGGGGATGGTCCGGCGGGTGGCCGGCGGCCTCCCGGCGGCCGTGCTCGGCATGGTCGTCACGACGGCCCTGGTCGCCCGCCTCATCGAGCTCACCGACGGCCTCGCCGGCGCCGTGCTCGCCAACAGCGACGACCAGGCCCTGCACTTCTTATCGGGCTTCGGCGTCGCCGTCACCGGCGCGACCCAGGGTTTCGCCGCGGTCGTCATCGGGCTGGTCGTGGTGCTGGCAGCCCTCCTGCTCTGGATCGAGCTTATGATCCGGGCGTCGCTCGTCTACCTGCTGGTGGCGATCTCGCCCCTCGGTTTCGCGGCGACGTTGTGACCGTCGGCCCGCGGGTTCCTGCGCCGCACGATCGAGATCCTCGTCGCCGTCATCCTGTCGAAGCTCATCATCTGCATCTGCCTGGCCATCGGCGTTGCCGCCCTCGGTGGCGCCGGCTCCGCCGGAGGCGACGGCGGCCTCGCCAGTGAGGCGGGCGGCAGCGTCGGGACGCTGCTCGTCGGCGCCGTCCTGCTGGGACTCGCCGCGTTCTCGCCCTTCATCATCCTCAAGCTGGTGCCCGTCGCCGAAGCGGCACTTGTGGCTCAGGGCGTATCCCGAGGCCCATTGCGGTCGTCCCAGTCCGCGATGTCGACGTACTCCAGCACCCGGATGATGTCGCGGTTGTCGGGCCCGTCAGGTGCATCGGGCGGCGCGTCGCCTGGTGGCGCCGCCTCGGGTGGGGCTGCGGCGGGTGGCGTCGCCGTCGCCGCCGGTCCCGCCGCGGCTGTCGGTCTCGCGGGCACCGACGTTGCGAGCCGAGCTGGCGGGGCAGTGGCCGAGCGGGCACGGCGGGCGTCATCGACAGCGGCCTCCAGCGGCTCTTCCGAGGAGCGCGGCAGGGACCGGGGCCGGTCATGACGGTGCCGACTGAGGCGCTACGGGAGCGGACCTACCGGTTCGGACCGCTCGACCGGCCGGGTTGGCTCCTGGGCATGGGTGGCGCCCAATGCCTCGCCCTTGGAGCAGGCGTGCTCGGCCTCGGCGTGCTCCTGACCGCCGGGCTGCCGGCCCCGGTCGCCCTCGCCCCCGCGGTCGCTGGAGCACTCATCTCATTTACCCCATGGCGGGGCTGACCGATCCACGAGCAGATCCCGGCCCTCGCTTCCCACGGGTTCCAGCTCGCCCTCGGCCGGCGGCGGTGGACGGCACCGGTGCCCCTCCTCACCGGCACCGCCGCCGACGCCGGCCGAGGCGTCAACCTGCCCCCGTTCCTGCGGGGGCTCGAGCTGATCGACGGCGGACCGCTCGCTTGGTGCCCCACGTCCGGAGGCTTCGGGGTGGTGCGTGACCGCCAGGGCGACACCCTCTCGGCGACTGTCGCGGTGCACGGCGGAGCCTTCGCCCTCCTCGAACGAGGCGATCAAGAGCGCGCCCTGGCTCGATGGGGCGACGTACTCGCCGCGTTCTGTGGTGAGCGCCGCCCCGTCAGCCGGGTCCGGATCACCGAGCACGCGGCGCCGTCGGGCGTCGGTGACCACGAACGGTTCGTGGACGAGAACGGGGCGGACCCCGTCACGAGCGCTCCCCGACGCGTCTACGACGAGTTGCTCGCGGCCGCTGGGCCCCTGGCCGTGGCCCACGAGGTGCTCGTCACCCTGACCGTCGACCAGCGCCGCGTCCGTGTACGGCGGGGACCGACGCTCGTCGCCGCCATCGAAGCGCTCGGTGAGGAACTGCGGCTGCTCACATCCCGCCTCGAGGGAGCAGGCATGAACGTCGGCGCGCCGCTCAGCGCCCCAGCGTTGGCACGGGCATTGCGGGGACGGCTCGACCCGACCCGCGCGGCCGGAGGGCTCAGGGACTCCCGGTCACTCGCCGACCTGGCCGGGCTCGACATCACCCGCCGCTACGGGCCGATGGCGACGGAGAACACGTGGACCGACGTCCGGGTCGACGGCACCTATCACCGCACCTACTGGGTCGCCGAGTGGCCCCGACTCGAGGTGGGCCCGTCGTGGCTCGAGCCGCTGCTCCTGCACCCGGGCGGTACCCGCACCTTCTCGGTTCACTACGAGCCGGTCGCACCGACCCGGTCGCAGCGTCGGATCGACCGAGATACCACCCGCCTCGCCGCCGACGAGGAGCAGCGATCGCGAGCGGGGTTCCGCATCGGCGCCCGTCACCGACGCGCCGAGGCCGCCGTCCTCGAACGTGAGACCGAGCTCGTCGCCGGATACGCCGAGCTCGAGTTCGCCGGCTTCCTCACCGTCAGCGCTCCTGACCAGGACACGCTCGACCGTTCCTGTGCCGAGTACGAGCAGGCCGCTGGCCAGGCGGGTCTTGAAGTCCGTGCCCTCGACGCTCGGCATGACCTCGGACTCGTCTGCTCTCTACCGGTCGCCCGCGGCGTGGCCCAGCGGTGGAACGGATGACCGCCTCCCTCCGGGCGCTGCGCCTGCCCCGCCACCGGGCCACGACGGCGCACCTGTGCTCGGCCTACCCGCTCCTGGCGGAAACCGGTCCGGCGGCGACCGGCGCCTACCTCGGGACCAACGTCCTTACCGGCGGAGGTGGCTTCGCCTTCGACCCTTTCGACGCCTACCGGGCAGGGCTGGTCACCAACCCCAACATGCTGTTCGCCGGCGAGCCCGGTACCGGGAAGTCGGCCACCGCAAAGTGCCTCATCCACCGCTGTTGCGGCGTCTTCGGCCGGTGGGTGGCCATCGCCGACCCCAAGGGCGAGTACCGATCCCTGGCTGACGCGCTCGGCCTCAGCGTCCTGAAGCTCCACCCGGGCGGGACGACGCGCCTCAACCCCCTCGACGCCGGTACCTCGCTGCTTCGTGGCGACCCCGAGGAAGTCGCCAGGCGACAGGCCGCGCTCGTCGTCGCCCTCGTCGGGACGGTCCTACGCCGAGACCTCACACCGGTCGAGGACGCCGTCATCGGTTGGGCGACGAACGACCTCGCTCGCGCCGCCACCTCCCGCCGCGCCCGTCGCCAGCCGACCTTGGCCGACCTGGCCGCCGCGCTCGCCGATCCCGGCGAAGGACTCGTCACGCGGGCGCGGTCGACCGGCGACGAGCTCCGCCACGCGGTCGAGGCCCCGGTGCACGCGCTGGGCAAGCTTCTCGACCGGTCCTTGCGCGGCATGTTCGATGGACAGACCAACGTTCAGCTCGATTGGGACGGCCCCGGCATCGTGCTGGACCTCTCGGCGGTACACCACGACGCCGAGGCGCTGTCCCTCGTGATGCTGGCGACGACGGCGTGGCTCCAGGCGGTGCTCGCCAGCCCGACCGGGCCGCCCCGCCTGCAGGTGCTCGACGAGGCGTGGTCGCTGCTGTCGTCCGAACGAACCTCCCGGTACCTCCAGTCCTGCTGGAAGCTCGGCCGGGCGTACGGCGTCGCCAACCTCGCCATCGTCCACCGCCTCTCGGACCTGCGCTCCCAGGCCGACGACGGGAGCGCCACCGCCAAGGTGTCGATGGGCCTGCTCGCCGACACTCAGACCCGGGTCCTGTTCCGCCAGTCCTCCGACCAGGTCGCCGAAGCCCGGGCCCTCCTCGATCTCACCACCACCGAGAGCCAGATCCTCTCCCGCCTGTGCCGGGGCCGGGCCATCTGGAAGGTGGGTGGCCGTTCGGCGATCGTCCAGCACGCGATCGCCCCGGGCGAGGCGGCATTCACCGATACAGACGCACGAATGGCGACGGGCCGGTGAGGCCGCCGCCCGGTGCGACCTCGTCACCGGTCATGCAGGGCCCCGATTGGTGGTTCCCGTGGATCATCGGCGCCTTCGCCACTGTCTCGACCGCGGTGTGGGCCGGTGGAGTGCTCGCGGTACGGGTCACCGGTGGCCGAACGATGCCGAAGCTCGTTGACGCTGGCGCCGCCCTCCTGCAGTTGCCGGGCACCGCGTCCGAGCCAGCGCTCGCGTGGCCCGAACCGGTCAGATCCGATCTGCCCGAGGCCGGCGCCTACTGGGCCTGCCAGCTCGCCGTCGTCGCTGCGGTCGCCGCCGTGGGCGTGGTGTTGTGGAAGGCCTGGAAGCGGGTCGACGATCCGCCGGGGCCGCTGGGAAACCGTCCCGACGCAGGGTTCGCTGCTCGCCGTCACCTCAAGCGGCTGATCGTCCGTCGCCCCGAGCCGGGACGGGTGACCGTCGGGCGGTCCAACGGTCGCCTTCTCGCGTGCGAGCGGCAGGCGTCGCTCGCCGTGTTCGGCCCCAGCGGCTGCGGCAAGACCGTCGGGTTCGCTATCCCCGCGTTGCTGGAGTGGAAGGGCCCGATCATCGCCACGTCGGTCAAGGACGACTTGGTGGCGGCGACCATCGCACACCGTCGCCGGAAGGGTCACGTGTGGGTGTACGACCCCGACGGGACCGTTAGCGACGAAGCGGCGTGCTCACCGTGGTCGCCCCTGCAGGGCTGCGACGACTGGGGCAACGCCATGCGCCTCGCCGCGTCGATGGTCGAGGTCGTGCAGCCGAAGCGGGACAACGTCGAGGACGCGAACTACTGGTACTCCCAGGCCGCCAAGGGCCTGGCCCCGTACCTGCACGCCGCGGCGATCGACGGGCGAGGCCTGGCCGATGTCGTCCGCTGGGTCGACACCCAGAACGTCCGCGAGGCCGAGAGGATCCTCACGAGCGACGTCGGGCCCAAGCGCAGGCAGGCGTGGGCCGCCATCGAACAGGACCCGGCCTTCCTCACGCGGTGGGACGACATTCAGGCGGAGGTGATCGGCGTCTTCCGGCGGATGGTCGCCGACGGCCCCGACGACAGGGCGGCCCTCGCATTGATCCCGTATGCAGAGTGGCCCGCGGACCTCGTCGAGGACATCGCCGGCACGGTCGAGGCCGAGTGGCAGTCCGAGCTGGCCAACGCCGCCGGCGATCCAGCTGCGCCGCTGGTCGCCGGTCAGGCGCTCTGGCGCAAGGAGCCGAAGCTTCGCGGCTCCGTGTTCGCCACGATCGAGATCGTCCTGAGGTCATGGTCCGAGCCCGCCGTCGGAGCGCTCGCACGACCCGACCGCCACGCCGTCGACCTCGACGCGTGGCTGCAGGGCGACAACACCATCTTCGTCGTCGCCACGGCGCACGAACAGCAGCGGCTGAGGCCCGTTCTCACCGTCCTCATGCAGCAGGCGATCCGCCGCGCCTACGACGTCGCCAGCCGCACCCCCGGCGGACGCCTGCCGTTCCCGTGCCTCATCCTCCTCGACGAGGCCGGGAACATCGCGCCGCTGCCCGATCTGCCGGGCTATGTCTCCACCGCCCGCAGCCACGGCATCACTCTCGTCACCGTCTGGCAGGACAACGCCCAGATCACTGCAACGTACGGCGATCGGGCGCGGACGGTGCTCAACAACCACCGGGCCAAGCTCTACTGCACGGGACTCGGCGACGAGACCGCCCTCGACTACGTCAGTCGCCTAGTTGGCGAGCAGCTCCTCACCCAGCGGAACGTCTCCACCGACCTGCACGGCGGTCGGCGCTCGGTCAGTGAGCACCACACCTACCGGCGGGCCGCCCCCGCCGACGCCATCCGCCGCATCGACCCGAACGACGCGCTCCTCATCTACGGGTCCGAACTGCCCGCCCGGGTGCAGCTGCGCCCGTGGTTCGCCGAGCGCCGGCTGCGCGCCACCGCAGACCGGCCCGACGTGATCGCCCGCCACAGGGGAGGTTGACCATGCGCACCTACGTCGGCACCGTCGATCCGACGACCGGCCAACACACCGTCGTCATCACCGACCAAGTCGAGCCGCCCGAAGTCGCCAAGATCGGCGACTTCCTCCACGAGCTCGCCGAGGTCTCCACCCTCCGGCACCTCGGCCGGCCGCACCCCGAACCCGCGCGGCGGGATCGCGCCCTCGAACGCAAACACGAGCTGCTCGATCGCATCCACGCCGTCGACCTCACCCCGGTCGCGAGGCCCCTCGCCCACCGAGCGCTCCACTCACCCTCCGGGTTCGCCTGGGGCTACGCCGGCAGCGGTCCCGCCGACCTCGCCTACGCCATCCTCCAACGGGAGCTGGTCGAGGAGGTGCCCGCCGAGGTCTACCTGCAGTTCCGCGACCAGGTCGTCGCTCAACTCCCTGCCGACGGCTTCCGCCTGCCGGCAACCGAGGTGTGGGACTGGGTCAGGACCAACCGCGCCCTCGTCGACGAGAAGGTCTTCGGCGTCGAGCCCGACCAGCCCGTCCTCTCCGTCGTCGACCCCGAGGCCGCCCGTACGGCGGAGACCACAACCACGACAGAGGACCCCACCGAGCTGACCGGCCCGACCGCTAGCGAGCTCGTCCTCGCCTGCGAGTCGGCCTGGGACGACATCCGTACCCGACACCCCGAGCTGCCCGAGGTCGTCCTCGTCCTCGGCTCCGGCGTCGAGCGGGGCCGCCTCGTGAAGCTTGGCCACTGGTGGGGAGGCCGCTGGATCGCCGACGGCCAGGTCCGCGGCGAGGTGCTCTTGGCCGGGGAGGCACTCCACCTCGAGCCAAAGCAGGTCTTCGAGGTGCTCCTCCACGAAGCCGCCCACGGCATCAACGCCGCCCGGGGCGTGAAGGACACGAGTCGCGGCGGCCGCTACCACAACGAGAAGTTCGCCGCGACCGCTCGCGATGTCGGCTTGCATGTCACGGCCATGCCGCCCTACGGCCTGGCCCGCACCGAGCTCACGGCCGAGACCGAGGCGTCCTTTGAGGCTGCGATCAAGGGCATCGGCGACGCAATGCGGATCGCCCGCCAACTTGATGGCATCCGGGGCATTGGGGCCGAGCAGGACGGCGACGCAGGCGGCGGACCGGCGGGGGGCGCCGAAGCCGAGCGCTCTCGGAACGCGCCGGTTGCGAGCTGCGGTTGCGGACGGAAGATGCGGATGCACGCCTCGGTGTTCGCTCAGGGTCCGGTCGTATGTGGACTCTGCGAGACGGAGTTCACGACTGGTGCCGAGGTCCGCCAGGAGGTCGAGCCCGGCCCCGAACCGAGCACGGTCGACACCTCCTTCGGGGCGCGCCGGCAGGAGGCACTCGCCGCCGAACGCGACCAGCAGTTCCTGGAGATGCTCGAGGTCCAGTGGTCGTTGATCTCCACGGCGATCGATGACCCGGCGCGCGGGGTCGACGGCACAGTCGGTCCGCTCCGGGCGCGACTCGACCGGATCGAGGCCGCCATCGCCGCCCTCGGCGGCGAGCAGCCGGATGTATCCAAGCTTCGGTCCGGACAGACGATCGAGCCGTCGGACGGCCGGGTTCACGAGTGGTACTCGCACTACGGCACGGCCACCGAGGTCCCCATGGTCGCGGCGGATCCCGTCGAGCTCAACGAGCTTCAGCGGCGCGCTCGTGCGCTCCTCCGCCGTGACGGAGTGCTCCGCGGGCCCGACCTCGACCTCGGCCCGCTGGATGTCGCCGTCGGGGATCGCGTCATCATGCATGACCACCAGCTCAGCGACAGCCCGCCGCCGGGCACCATGGGCAGCGTCGTCGCCGTCGACAACAAGCGCGGGACTTGCACCGTCGAGTTCGCCACCTGGGGTGCGCTGGAGGTCGGCTCCGACTCGATGGAAGCCGCGGTCCTGAGTCACGACTACGCCACCCTCGATGAGGGTGCGGCCCTTGACCCGACCCTGGCCTTGCAAGCCGAACGGGAGCGGGCCATGGCGATGGAGCTCGAGCCGTGATCCGCCGACGCCGGCCGCTCGACGCTGCGTTCATCTACGCCCACCGGGGCTGGCCCGTCTTCCCCGTCCACTCGCCTCGACCCGGAGCGACCCCGTGCAGCTGCGGGCATCTCGATTGCGGGTCGCCCGCCAAGCACCCGCGAGTTCGGGGTGGCCTCAACGCCGCTACCACCGACCCCGGCCAGGTCGAGATGTGGTGGCATCGGTGGCCCGACGCCAACGTCGCCATCCGCACCGGGGACGAGAGTGGCCTCGTCGTGCTCGACGTCGATCCCCGCCACGGCGGCGACGCCACCCTCGACCGGATCGTCCACGAGCAGGGCGCGCTCCCACCCGGCCGGACCGTCGCCACCGGCGGAGGCGGCACCCACCTCTACTTCAAGCATCCCGGGAACAAGGTCACCAACGACGCCGGCCGTCGCCTCGGGGAGGGCCTCGACATCCGCGGTGACGGCGGCTACGTCCTCGCCCCGCCGAGCCGCCACGCGAGCGGCGGGGGCTACTCGGTGACCGCCCGGGGCGGCGAGATCCCACCGATGCCGGACTGGCTCGTCGAACGGCTCCAGGCGCCGGTCCACGTTCCCCGACCGGCGGTCGTCAGCTTCCACCGCGGCGACGACACCACGGCGTGGGCGAGGGCCGCGCTCAGGGGCGAGCTGGAGCGCCTCGAGCAGGCCAAACCCGGCTACCGCAACAACACCCTCAATAGCGTCGCCTACAAGCTTGGCCAGATCATCGCCGGCGGCCAGCTCGAAGAGGCTGAGGTCGAGGCGATGCTCATCGACGGCGCCGTCTCGCTCGGCCTAGGCGAGCGAGAGGCGGTCGCCACGGTCCACTCAGGGATGACCGCTGGGGAGGCCACGGCGCGCGGACCAGTCAGATCGCTGCCGGAGCGCGACACCCCGGAGATCAAATGACGCCCCATCCCGACTCATCATCTGCGTGGATCCAATAATTATTGGATAGTATCTCCGCCCATGTCTAGGAGTTCGGCCACGGTCGAGACGGAGGCGCGAGTCGCTCACTTGGCGGAGGTTCTCTTCCGCGGTCTCGCCGACGGCGGAGACACCGTCGCGGCCGTTGCGCGAAGGTCAGGGCTTGGACACGAAACAGTGCGACGGTTGTGGCGGAACCCGGGCAACAGGAAGCGCACGAGCCCTGCGTTCTTCGTCGTCGCCGCCATCGCCCGCGCCCGGGGCGTCTCGCTCGATCAGCTCGCCGACGAGACTCTCGGCCCGCTCGGCGAAGAGCCGACAGGGTGACCGACGGCTCGAACCTCTCACCGCCCCGCGGGCGCGGCGCATCGCGTGGCCTGCCCGTCGCGCGGCGGGCTGCTGCTGACGCGGTGAGGGCGCTCACGTCTCTACCGGTCGTGGACCTAACCGTGGATGGTGTCGCGATGTTGGCCGCCTTTCAGCCCGACGATCACGAGCACCGCAGGCGGACAGCGCTTGACGTAGGTGCTGTGACATCGACCGGGTTGCTCCACGGGCTCTGGCTACTGCCGTCGGGCCTTCCGGTTCCCATCGACGAGGTGCCGGACCACAAGCGACGGCACCTCGATGCCGCGCCGAATCTCGTCGATGTCACCGACGCCGGCTACCAGCGGCGCTACTCGCCGCCCGGTGTCGTGCGAGCTGTGGCGTTCGGAGGCTCCAGGATCGGCCGCACACTGCAGCGGGCAGCGAGGTTCACCCCCATCGTCCAACGCTTCGTCTACAGCGAGGGACCCATGAGACCCTCCGCGGCGCGCGTTTCCGAGGCTGTGGACGCAGGCGTCGGTCTGTTGGAGTGCGTAGCAAGCAACGCACGCCTTCTCCTCGAGCCGTCACCAGCCGAGGTCGGGGTGCCGGCGGTGTATCGCTGGTGGATCGCCGAACTCGCCTACGAAAACTGGATCTACGAGAGCGCCCAGCCCGTGAGTTGAGCCTTCGGGTTCTCCGGGCCCTTGAATCCGGCCAGCCCGTAGCGAGCCGCAGCCGCTCGGCATTCGTTCAGGAACTCCGCCGCGCGGTCGTCGGGGTCGGCGTCGAGGACGTAGTCGGCGAAGTCAGCCAGGGCAATCATGTTGTGCCAGGTCGCGTCGAGGTCGGCGTCTAGGAAGCGGGCGAGGGACGCTCCGTTGCAGCATCGAAGCCGACAAGTGATTTCAGCTCCGGCTGCGCTCCAGCCCGCGATCTCGCTAGCCCGGAACCAGTCGATCAGCTGGCGGACGAACACCCGTGACGATCGACCAGGAGCGCTTCGCGGCTTCATCGCACTCGTCGCGAAGTGTCGGTTTGTCGTGCTGAGCCCGATCGAAGCGTGGTGTGCGCCGAAGGCGACAGCCCCGATTGCGCCATGGTCACAGCGAAGAAGGCTTAGATTCGGGACTCGACTGGCCAGCCAGCGCAGGCTCGCAACCGCTCCGCCAAGCGAGAGCGGGTCGGCGGGGTGTCCG
>JBDSUN010000163.1:0-2597 GCA_039927735.1 Acidimicrobiales bacterium
AGCTCGGCATCGAGCAACGTGCTCGTGCGAAGCGGGGCCACGCCGGGGGGCAACATGTTCTCTTCAGAAGCGATCGACAGAGCGAGGATCGCAGATCGTGCATCGATCGTGGTGTCACTGCCTTTGCGCGTGACGACGATCGGGAGCTCTTCGCGGGACAGAGCGCTCGCCACCGCATCGGCGAGAGCGGCCGATTCGGGGCCGACCACCTCGATGCGCCAGCTCGAGCTGGTGACAGCGGCCTGCAGCGAGTCGGTGCCGGGTACGAGCGGAATCGAGAGCTGTGCGGTCATCCCGTCGGGCAACGACGGCGTGACGATGGCCGGTAGGTCGGCGGGGTCGATGTCGGCCTCCGGGTGGAGGTCGATGTCGAGGTACTCCCCCAGGCTCTCGTAGCCCGTGGAGAGGGCGAGGCCGAAGCTGAGCTTGGGGCGGGGCGAGAAGCCCTCGCTGTAGGCGGCCCGCACGCCGGACCGCCGCAGAGCCCGCTCCCAGACGCGAGCGATGTCGCGATGCGACAGGAACCGGACCTTGCCGTGCTTGGCGAACCGGACGCGCTGCTTCACGCGCCGACCTCGGCCGGCTTCCGGGACAGCAGGGTGACGGGCACCTCGCCGCCGCGCAGCAGGTCCTGGCCGGTGCCCTGGCTACCGCCGGCGGGCGGCACGGCCGAGGCGACCACGTGCTCGATGCCGTAGCCCGTGCAGGCGCCGCAGTCGTAGCAGGGCGTCCAGCGGCAGTCCTCCAGGCCGAGCTCGTCCAGCGCGTCGCGCCAGTCCTGCCAGAGGAAGTCCTTGTGGAGGCCGGCCGAGAGGTGGTCCCACGGCAGCGCCTCGTCCTCGGTGCGGTGACGGTGGCAGTACCAGTCCATGTCGAGGCCGACCTCGGCCATGGCCTGCTCCCACAGGTCGAGCCGGAAGTGCTCGCTCCACTCCTGGAACGTGCCGCCCGCTCGCCACACGTGCTCGATGACGGCACCAAGACGCCGGTCGCCCCGGCTCACCAGGCCCTCCACCAGGCTGGCTCGGGAGTCGTGCCACTTGATCTGCACGCCCTTGGCCTGCCGAGCCGCGTCGCGCAAGAGGTTGATCTTGCGGTGCAGCTCGACCTCGGTGTTCATGCCGAACCACTGGAACGGCGTGAAGGCCTTGGGCACGAAGCCGCCGACGCTCACCGACACCGTGCCGTTGTGCCCGTTGGCCTTGGCCCGCTCCACGCACGTGCGGGCCAGCTCGATGATGCCGAGGGTGTCCTCGTCGGTCTCCGTGGGGAGCCCCGTGAGGAAGTAGAGCTTCACGCGGCGCCAGCCCTGGCTGAAGGCGGAGTCCACCGCGCTGTAGAGGTCTTCTTCGGTGATGAGCTTGTTGATGACCTGGCGCATCCGCCAGGTGCCGGCCTCGGGGGCGAAGGTGAGCCCGGTGCGACGGGCCTTCTGGATCTGGGCGGCCACGCCGACGGTGAAGGCGTCCACCCGGAGGCTGGGGAGGCTGACGGACACGTTGCCGCAGCCGACCGAGTCGTCCATGGCGGTGGTGACGACGTCCTCGATGCCGGAGAAGTCGGCCGTGGAGAGGCTGGTGAGCGCCACCTCGTCGTAGCCGGTGCGACGCAGGCCCTGCTGCACCATGGTGGCCACCTGCTCGGCCGGACGCTCCCGCACCGGGCGGGTGATCATCCCGGCCTGGCAGAACCGGCAGCCCCGCGTGCAGCCTCGGAACACCTCGACGTTGAGGCGGTCGTGCACCACCTCGGTGAGGGGCACGAGCTGCTGCTTCGGGTACGGCCAGTCGGCCAGGTCGGCGATGGTGCGCTTCTCCACCACAGCCGGCGCCGCGGGATCGATCGAGATGGTGGCCTCGAGGCGGCCATCGGGCAGGTACCGGGCCTCGTAGAGCGACGGGACGTAGACGCCCTCGATGGCGGCGAGGGCCCGCAGCACGTCGATCCGCGCCGTGCGGCCACCCTCGATCCACTCGGCGACGACGCCGTTGATCTCGCTGACGACCTCTTCGCCGTCGCCAAGCACCACGAAGTCGAGGAAGTCGGCCAGCGGTTCGGGGTTGTAGGTGGCGTGGCCGCCCGCCCCGATCAGGGGATGGTCGACGGTGCGATCGGCGACCCGCACCGGGATCCCGGCCAGGTCGATGCAGTTCAGGACGTTGGTGTAGACGAGCTCGGCCGACAGGTTGAAGGCGATGACGTCGAACTCGTCGGCGGAGCGGTGGGTGTCCACCGAGAACAAGGGGATGTCCTCTCGGCGGAGCACCTCCTCGAGGTCGGTCCAAGGGGCGTAGGACCGCTCGGCCAGCGCGTCGGGCCGCTCGTTGAGGATCTCGTAGAGGATCTGGAGCCCTTGGTTGGGCAGCCCGATCTCATAGGTGTCGGGATAGGCCAGCAGCCAGGACACCTGCGCCGAGCCGTGATCCGGCGACTGGGCACCGTCCTCGCACCCGATGTAGCGAGCCGGCTTCTGCACCTTGCTGAGCAACGGCTCCAGCTGGGCCCACAGAGACGACATGATCGACCCGAGGCTACCGGACCCCGCCGCCAACCCGATCTCGTCGTTCTGGGTCCCGAAACGGGAGCCAGAGGTGCCG
>JBDSUN010000164.1:0-6466 GCA_039927735.1 Acidimicrobiales bacterium
CGCCGCGGTGGCGGCGGGGGACGGCCGCCTGGACGGCCTCGTGACGGCGGCGGGCGTAGCCGGCGGTGGCCCGGCCCATCAGGTCGATGCGGCCGAGTGGCACCGGGTCATCGACGTCAACCTCACAGGCACGTTCCTCGTGGCCAAGCACGTCATCGGGCAGCTCCTCACCCAGGAGCGGGTCGACGGTGAGCGCGGCTCGGTGGTGACCATCGCCAGCATCGAGGGTCTCGAGGGCACGGCCGGGGGAAGTGCTTACAACGCCTCCAAGGGCGGCGTGGTGCTCCTGACCAAGAACCTGGCCATCGACTACGGCCCTTCCGGCATCCGGGCCAACACGATCTGCCCTGGCTTCATCGAGACGCCCATGACCAACGCCCTCTTCGGCATGGAGGGCATGGAGGCGGTCGCCGAGGGCTACGTGCTCGAGCACGCCCTGCGGCGGTACGGGCAACCTGCCGAGATCGCGGCGGCCGCCCGGTTCCTGCTCTCCTCCGACGCCTCCTTCGTCACGGGCCATGCCCTGGCGGTCGACGGCGGCTACACGGCGGGCCGCGACCACGGGATCACCAAGCTGCTCGGCCTGAGCTGACGATGGGCTCAGGCCGTCCCGGGGTCGACGAGCGTGGTCAGTCGGCCCGAGCGCAGGTCGTAGAGGAGCCCCGCCACCACCGTGTGGTCGGGGATGAGCGGGCTGGCGAGCACCGCCGTCACGTCCCGGCGCAGCACGGCCATCTGATCGGGGATGGCCAGCGGGTCGAAGCCCGGCTGCTCGATGCCCGTGGCGGCCGTGACCGCCGCGACCAGCTCCTCGTCGGTGGCCGACGCCAGCTTGCAGTCGGTGTGCTGGACGACGGCGATGCGCACCACGCCGAGCGCCGCGCAGGCCAGGGCCAGGCTGCGCAGCACGTCGTCGGTGATCCGTGCCCCGGCGTTGCGGAGGATCTTGGCGTCACCCGGCTCCAGGCCGAACACGGCCAGCGGGTCGATGCGGGAGTCGATGCACGTGACGATGGCCAGACCACCGCGCGCCACACCCGACTCGGCCACCTCGTGCTCGATGGCGGCATAGCACTCGTTACCGGCGAAGAGATCGTCGAAGGCGTCGTTCACAGGCGCGATCATCGCAGCCCGAAGACGGTCGCCGTCACCCCGCCTCCTTCGACGCCACGTCGGCTGGTGCGTGACGCCCGCTTCGACAGAGACGTGGCCTAGGCCATACTCGGCCAGAGTGGATCGTTACACGACCAAGCGAAGGCTGCTGCGACCGGTCACTGCGTGGCGGCGCCGCCAAGCCCACGACGAGAGCCCCTTCAACCGCGCCGTGTTCGAGGCGCACGACTACCGACCGGCCATGCGTCGCTTCTTCGACGCCGCCCGGAACGAGGCCGACATCCTCATCGACGTCGACCTCCCGGAGGGCGCGGTGGTGCTGGACGTCGGGGCCTATGAAGGCGAGTGGTCCCAGCGAGTCCTCGGACGGGCCGACGTGGGCGGCCCACAGGACCTCAGGATCCACGCCTTCGAACCGGAACCTCGCGCCATCAGACGGCTCCGCGAGGCGATGGATGACAGGCGATTCGAGCTGCACCCGTTCGCGCTGGGCGGGGCCGATCGGGTCGAGGTGATCACGATGGCCGGCCCAGGCTCGTCGCTGTTCGTCGACCCGACCAGTGCCAGCGTGTTCGGCAGCACACAGGTCGCGATGCGTGACGTCGATGCCGTGCTCACGTCCCTCGCCATCGACCGGCTCGACCTGGTGAAGATCAACATCGAGGGCGGCGAGTTCGAGCTGCTGGACCGCCTCCACCACACGGGGTGGCTCGAACGCACCGGAACGATCATCGTCCAGTTCCACGAGTTCGCGCCCGACGCCTACCGCGCCCGGCGCCGCAGCCGCCGCCAGCTGGCCGAGACCCACCGCTGCGCCTGGAGCTACACCTGGGTCTACGAGCGCTGGGACCCCCGCTGAGCTGAGCGAGCCAACCCAGCCGCCACCCCGACCGGGGTCGGGGTCAGGAGATGGGGCCGCGCACCACCGAGGTGATGGCCACGAAGTGGCAGGCGACGGCTGCGACCACCAAGAGGTGCCAGACCTCGTGGTACCCGAACACCCTCGGGAACGGGTCCGGCCATCGGGTGAAGAGGAAGATGCTCCCGACCGTGAAGAGCATCCCGCCGACACCGAGCAGCCCCAGCTCGGAGGGGCTCAGACGGTCCCACATCTGGGGGATGGCGAGGAGCGACGCCCAGCCGAGGGTGAGGTAGAGGGCGCCCCGCACCATCCGGCTGGCTCGGCCGCCGGTGAAGGCCAGCACGAAGCCGACCACGGCACCCGTCCAGGCGATCGAGAGCATGATCCAACGGAGCCAGCCCTGCAGCACGAGCAGGCACACCGGCGTGTAGCTGCCGGCGATCATCACGAAGATCGTGCCGTGGTCGAGCTTCTGCATCCAGAGCCGCTGGGCCGTCGACCACTCGAGGCGGTGGTAGAGGCCGCTCACCCCGAACAGGGCGATCAGCCCGAAGGCGTAGACGAGCGAGGCGATGCGCCCACGGGTCTCGGTGGCGAGCGCCACCACCGTCACCCCGGCCGGGATGGCGAGGAAGAAGCACACGAGGTGCATCCACCCCCGGAGCCGCGGCTTCGGCAGCGGCTCGGGTTGGGCGACCGCAACCTCGCAGAGCATGGGCTCGCAGCGTACGGCGCCGTCCGGGAGCTCGTGCGGCGAGCGCCCGATGGCACGGCATGATGCTCCGGTGCTGACCCCGATCGCTCGCGCCGAGCTGCTGGCGGGAGCTAGGGCGGTGGCCCCGATGCTGGTCGGCGTCATCCCCTTCGGGCTCGTGGCGGGGGCCACGCCAGCCACCACCGGCCTCGGCGGGGGCACGTCGATCGGGCTCTCCACCATCGTGTTCGCCGGGGCGTCCCAGCTGGCCGCCGCCGATGCGCTGGCCGACGGCGGCTCCGCCCTCGTCGCCGTGATCGCCGCCTGCACCATCAACCTGCGGCTGCTCCTCTACTCCGCGTCGCTGGCTCCGCACCTGGCTGCGGTCCCCCTGCGGCGCCGCCTGCTCATGGGGTACCTCCTAACCGACCAGGCCTACGCCGTGTCGATCACCCGGTGGACCCAGGAGGCCGACGACGCCGCCGGCGGCGGACCCCTGGCGCCCGGGCTCGACCGCAAGGTGCCCTACTACTTCGGGGCGGCGGTGATGCTGTGGGCCAACTGGCAGGTCTGCACCATCGTCGGCATCCTCATCGGGTCAGCCGTCCCCGATGCCCTGCCGTTGGACTTCGCCGTCCCGCTGGTGTTCCTCGTCCTGCTCGTCCCGGCCATCAGCTCCCGCCCGGCGGCGGTGGCCGCCATCGTCGGTGGCCTGGTCGCCCTGTTCGCCGACGAGGCCGGCGCAGGACACCTGGGCGTGCTCTTCGGTGCCCTTGGGGGCATCGCCGCCGGCGCCTTCGCCGAGGCTGCGCTGGAGCGGCGTGCGGCCCGCGACGACACCCCGCTGCCGCCCGACCCCGGGCCGACACCATGAGCCGCATCTGGGTCGCCATCATCCTCTCGGGGATCGGCACCTACGCCATGCGCGCCTCGTTCCTCGTGTTCGCCCACCGGCTGGCGGATGTCCCGCCCAAGGCGCAGCGACTGCTCCGCCAGATCCCACCGGCGGCGCTGGCGGCCATCGTGATCCCGGCCCTCCTCCGACCCGAAGGCAGCCTCGACCTCTGGCAGCCGCGGTTCGTCGCCGGTGTGGTGGCGGCGCTCGTGGCGTGGAAGACCCGCAACATCGCCCTCACCCTCGTGGTGGGCATCGGCATCGTCATGGTGATCGACGCCTTGTAGCCCTCTGATAGACCCGACGGCGTGCTGACCTACGAAGAAGCCGCTTCGGCGGTCACGGGACCGGGCGAGCGGTTCGAGATCGAGACCATCGACGTGGGCGACGTGTCGGTGAAGGCGTTCAAGAACGCCCCGCCCAGCCTGCGGGAGGTGTTCGCCACGGCACGCGCCCGGGGCGATGACACCTTCCTCGTCTACGAGGACGAGCGGTGGAGCTTCGCCGAGGTCATGGTCCACGTCGATGCCATGGCCGCCCTGCTCGTCGACCGCTACGGCGTGGCCCCCGGCGACCGTGTGGCCATCGGCATGCGCAACTTCCCCGAGTGGGTGATCAGCTTCGCCGCCATCACCTCCATCGGCGCCGTATCCGTGTCGCTCAACGCCTGGTGGACCGCCGACGAGCTCGACTTCGCCCTGGAGGACTGTGGGGCGACCGTTCTGATCGCTGACATCGAGCGGGTGGAGCGGGGCCTGGTCAGCGCCACCCGCCTCGGATGCCGGATCCTCGCCGTCCGGGCACTCGGCGGCCTGCCCGACGACGTCGACCGCTGGGAGGACGTGCGCGGGCTCGGTGCACCCATGCCCGAGGTCGTCGTCACCGCTGACCATGACGCCACCATCCTCTACACCTCCGGCACCACGGGCCACCCGAAGGGCGCCGTCTCCACGCACCGAGCCGTCGTGCAGGCCCTCATGGGCTTCGGCTGCAAGGCCGCCCTCGACCGTCTGCGCCGCGAGGGCGGACCGGAAGCCGAGCGCGAAGGCCTACCGCCTGCATTCATCTTGATCGTGCCCCTCTTCCACGTCACCGGGTGCGTGCCCGTGATGCTCTCCTGCTGGGCCTCGGGCCTGAAGCTCGTGATCATGTACAAGTGGGACGCCGATCGCGCCCTCGAGCTCATCGAGCGGGAGCAGGTCACCAACTTCGTCGGGGTGCCCACCCAGAGCTTCGACCTGCTCGAGTCTCCTCGCTTCGCCGAGACGGACACGTCGAGCCTGGCCAGCATCGGCGGGGGCGGCGCTCCCGCCCCGCCCGAGCTGGTGAAGCGGGTGTCGTCGAGCTTCCGTGGCGGCGGCCCGTCCATCGGCTACGGCATGACCGAGACCAACGCCTACGGACCCGGCAACAACGGCCAGGACTACCTCGACCACCCCACCAGCACCGGGCGGGCCACCCCCATCCTCGAGCTGGCCGTGCGCGACCCGGGGGGTCACGACCTCCCCCTCGGCGAGCGGGGCGAGATCTGGTTCAAGGGCCCGCACCTCATCCGCGGCTACTGGAACCGCCCCGAGGCCACCGCCGAGACGATCGTGGACGGCTGGCTTCGTTCGGGCGACCTCGGTCGCATCGACGAGGAGGGCTTCGTCTACGTCGAGGACCGGGCCAAGGACATGATCCTGCGGGCTGGCGAGAACGTGTACTCCGCCGAGGTGGAGGCGGCCATCTACGAGCACCCGGCCGTGCTCGAGGCCGCCGTGTTCGGCGTGCCTCACGAGAGACTCGGCGAGGAGGTGGCCGCCGCGATCTACCTGCGTCCCGACCAGACCCTCACGGTCGACGAGCTCCAGGCCCACGTTCGTGCGCGGCTCGCCGGCTTCAAGGTCCCCACCGTCGTCCGGATGCTGACGGACCCGCTCCCCCGCAACGCCGCCGGCAAGTTCGTCAAGCGCGACCTGCGCGACCAGCACACCGGCTGATCAGCTCGCTCGACCGGAGGCGACTTGGGGGTCTGACCCGCCCGAGGAGGGGGTATGATGCGCCTAAGCGTCGCCCCGGCCCCCGGTAGCGCAACCGAGGTCCAGTCGAGTCCCGCCACTCGACTGGCACCCAGGTGCCTGGCCTCCTGCCCGCACCGGCCTGCGACGCCCCCGGCCCGCCCCGAGGGGCGTCGCAGCGCGTTGATCGCCTGCCTCCATGTCGCCCTACGGGAGTGCCTCCAGGAAGCGGGCCGCGATGGGGGCGGCGTGTCGGCCCCCGACCCCGCCGCCTTCCAGCACGATGGCGAAGCCGAGGCCGTCGGCGGCGCCGATGAACCAGGCGTGCGTGGCCGGAGGGACATCCTTGCCGAACTCGGCCGTTCCGGTCTTGCCGACGAGCTCGACGCCCACCACGTCGGCGGCGGTGCCGCTGCCGTCCGTCACGACGGACCGCATGAGGCTGGCGAGCGTCTGGCGGACGGCCGGGTCGAGCGGCAGCGCGGTTCGCTCCTCCGCCTCGGCAGGTACCAGGAGCGGGCTGCGCCAGGTGCCGTCGAGGACAGCGGCGGCCACCGTCGCCATGTGCAGGGGGCTGGCCGTGATCTGGGCCTGGCCGATCGCGGACGCCGCCAGCTCCACCGGGGTGACGGGGTCCGGGAAGGAGCCGCCGAGGGTGGTCGGCCCGAGCGTGTAGTCGAGGTTGAAGCCGAAGGCGGAGGCGGCTTCGGCGAGGGCCCCGTCGGGGAGCTGGCCGGCGGCGCCGATGAAGGCAGTGTTGCACGACTCGGCGAAGGCCTGGGAGAACGGCACCGTCCCCGAGGCACCCCCCTCGAAGTTGCGGAAGCGACGCCCGTCGACGACGGCCTCGGTCGGGCAGTCAACTGGCGTTGCGGGCTCGAGCCCGCTGGTGAGGAGGGCGT
>JBDSUN010000165.1:0-12061 GCA_039927735.1 Acidimicrobiales bacterium
GAGATGCCCGGTCCGGCCATCTGGTGGGGGCCGAAGCTGGCGGCTGCGGTAGACGCGGGGGAGGTCGACCGCTCGGTGATCGAGCGCTCCCGGGCCCGCCTGTCCCTCCTGGCCCGCCGCACCGGAGCGGAAGGCTCGCCGCCTGCCGAAGAGGGAGCAGGCGGGTCGCTCACCGCCGTGTCCGTCGCCCGGGAGGCCGCGGCCGCCGCGCAGGTGCTGCTCCGGAACGAGCCGATCGACGGAGCGCCCGTCCTGCCGCTGGCTCCGGCTGGTCTGCGGATCGCGGTGGTGGGGCCCAACGCCGATCGCGAGGTGATCCAGGGCGGTGGCTCCGCCCGGGTGACCCCCACCGACGTCGCCACCATCGCCGACGGCCTGCGCGAGCGCTACGGCGCCGACGCCGTGGTGGTCGCGCCAGGCCCGTCTGCGAGTCGCGGCACCCCGGCGCTCCAGGGCGCCGACCTGCGACGGGCCGACGGCACCGTCGGGGTCGACGTCGAGATCATCGGCGCGGACGGCGCGGTGCGCGACCGCGTCCGGCCGCGCGACTTCCGCATCGTGTTCCTCGACGACAGTGGCGGCGGCGGTGTCGTCGAGGCGTGGTCGGCCCGGGCCTCGGCCACCTTCACGGCTCGGGTCAGCGGGACGCACCGCTTCAAGGTGAGGTCGAACGGCGATGCCACCCTGACCGTCGACGGCGCCGAGGTGGGCGACGCCGTCGACCTGGTCGCCGGCGAACCCGTGGCCCTCGACCTGAGGGTCCGCACCACCGCCCCACGGCAGCGGCTGGGTGCCGAGCTGCGCTGTGCGCCGCCCGAGCCGGCCGACGCCTTTGAGCGGGCCGTCGCCGCCGCCACCGCCGCCGATGTGGCCGTGGTGGTCGTCGGGCTCGACGGCGACTGGGAGACCGAGGGTCGCGACCGCACGTCGCTCGAGCTCCCCGGTCGGCAGGTGGACCTCATCGAGGCGGTGGCGATGGCCCAGCCCCGCACGGTGGTGTGCGTGGTCGCCGGCTCCCCCGTGGACCTCTCCTGGGCCAGCGAGGTGCCGGCGCTCCTGTGGTGCTGGCTCCCGGGCCAGGAGGGCGGTCGGGCCATCGCCGACCTGCTGGCCGGCGCGGTCGATCCCAGCGGCCGTCTCCCCTGCACCTTTCCCGCCCGCATGGAGGACACCCCAGCCCTGCTCGACAGCCCACCCGACCCGGGGGTGATCCGCTATCAGGAGGGGGTCTTCTGCGGGCACCGCTGGTACGACGCCCGGGGCACCGATCCGGCCTTCCCGTTCGGGTTCGGCCTCAGCTACACCACGTTCTCCCTCGGCCTGCCCGCCTTGGCGTCGCCCACCGTGGAGCCGGGGGAGGCGATCGAGGTCGTGGTACCGGTGGCCAACACCGGTGACCGCCCCGGCACCACCGTCGTGCAGCTCTACGTGGGTGATCCGGAGGCGTCGGTGCGTCGGCCGGTGCGAGAGCTCCGCGCCTTCGCCAAGGTCGAGGTGGAGGCGGGCGGCTCCACCGAGGTCGGGTTTCGCCTGACCATGCGCGACCTCGCCTTCTGGGACCCGGGTACGGATCGCTGGACGGCCGAGGCCGGCGAGTTCCGGCTCTGGGCCGGCCAGTCCTCGCGCCACCTCAGCGAACCGACGAACGTCACGCTCACCGGCTCGTGGAGCGCCGCCGCCGCCGATCCACTGCCACCGCGAGGATAGGTTCGGGCGGTGCACCCGATCGAGCGGCTCCGCTACGTCGCCCGAGCCTCGGGGGCCGACCAGACGCTGCTGGTGCGGGAGACGGCCCAGGCGCTGGCCGCCTTCCGGAACGACCCTGCCGGCCTCGTGGCCGCCTGCCGGCGCATCGTGGACCGCCATCCAACATCGGGGCCGCTGTGGTGGCTCTGCGCCCGCGTCCTCACCTCGCCCGACGGCCAGCGGGAAGCGTGGCAGGCGGTCGACGCGATCGAGGGCGACACCACCGCCGGCGAGCTGGCCTTCGCCTTGCCGGAGGAGGCCACCGCCTGCGTCATCGGCTGGCCCGAGCTGGTGGGGGAGGCGCTTCCCCGTCGGGGGGACGTCGAGGTGCTGGCGGTCGACGCCCTCGGGGAGGGCAGCGGGCTCGTGCGCCGGCTGATGCAGGCCGGGATCGACGCCGTCGACGTCCCCACCTCCGGCCTCGGGGCGGCCGTCGCCTGTTCCGACGTGCTGCTGCTCGAGGCGGTGGCGGTCGGTCCCACCGGCTTCGTCGCCGTCAGCGGATCGCTGGCCGCCGCCACCGTCGCCCGTCACTGCGAGGTGCCGATCTGGCTCACCGCCGGTGTCGGGCGGATGCTGCCGGTCCGAATGTGGGACGCGCTGGCCGATCGTCGGGCCACCCGGCTGGCCGATCCGTGGGACCTCGACGAGGAGGTGGTGCCGCTGACGCTCGTCGACCGGGTGGTCGGGCCGAGCGGGCTCGAGGGCCCCGTCGATGCCCTGCGTCGCACCGACTGCCCGGTGGCCCCTGAGCTGTTCGACGCCGGCAACGCGCCCGGCACCTACAGGCAGTAGAACCCGGGGCATGTCCCGACGCGACCAGATCCGCATGTCCGACGCCGAGGTGGAAGCCTTCCTTGCTGGGCGCCACACCATGAACGTTGCCTCCATCAACCACGACGGCAGCATCCACCTGGTGGCCATGTGGTACGCCGTCATCGACGGCGACCCGGTCTTCTGGACCTTCGGCAAGAGCCAGAAGATCCTCAACCTGGAGCGTGATCCTCGCATCACCCTGCTCGTCGAGACCGGCGACGAGTACGCCGAGCTCATGGGCGTCGAGCTGGTCGGGCAGGGCCAGGTCATCACCACCCACGACGACATCATGGCCATCGGCGAGGCTGTCTACGTCCGCTACTTCGGTGAGATCGATGACGACGTCCGCCCCTTCGTCCACGCCTCCGGCGCCAAGCGCCTCGGCGTGCGCATCAAGGTCGACAAGGTCGTCAGCTGGGACCACCGCAAGCTCGAAGGCGCCTACTAGGTAGGGTCGGCGGCCATGGGAGAGATCATCGAGTTCGCGTCCAACGGCGGCACGGCCAGCGGGTACCTGGCCATGCCGGAGGGCGGCGGCGGCACGCCGCTCGTCGTCATCCAGGAGTGGTGGGGCCTGGTGCCGCACATCACCGACGTCTGCGAGCGCTTCGCGGCCGAGGGCTTCGTCGCCCTCGCCCCCGACCTCTATCGGGGCGAGTCGACCACCGAGCCCGACGAGGCCGGCAAGCTCATGATGGCCATGAACCTCGAGCAGGCCGGCAAGGACCTGGGCGGCGCCGTCGACGAGGCCTCGGCCCGGGCCGCGGGGGCCGCCGTCGGCGTCACCGGGTTCTGCATGGGCGGCGGGCTGGCCATGGTCCTGGCCACCCAGCGACCTGACAAGGTCAAGGCCTGCGTGCCCTGGTACGGCATCATCCCCTGGCCGGCCGTGCAACCCGACTGGACCACGCTCGAGGCACCCATCCTCGGCCACTTCGCAGAGCAGGATGGCTTCTTCACCCCCGAGGGCGTGGCCGAGCTGCAGGCCAAGCTCGACGGCCTCGACAAGGAGGCTGCCCTCATCGTCCACCCCGGCGTTGACCACGCCTTCTTCAACGACACCCGCCCCGAGGTCTACGACGCCGCCACCTCCGCCGAGGCCTGGGCGCAGACCATCGCCTTCTTCCACGCAAACCTCGCGTAGGCGAAGACTCAGGTCTGGTTCGTCTCGATCGCCAGGGTGATGGCCAAGATCCTCTTCGCCTGCTCGACGTGGAGGTTCTCGATCATTCGGCCGCCGACGGTCACGACCCCTCTTCCCTCAGCCTGTGCCTCTTCGAAGGCTTGGATGATCTCGTTGGCTTTGGCGACCTCTTCCTCCGTCGGGGCGAAGGTGTGGTTGCACGGGTCCACCTGGCTGGGGTGGATGAGGGTCTTGCCGTCGAAGCCGAGGTCCCGGCCCTGCTCGCACTCGGCGAGGAAGCCGGCGTCGTCCTTGATGTCGTTGTAGACGCCGTCGAGGATGACCTTGCCGGCGGCGCGGGCAGCCAGCAGGCAGTGCCCCAAGCCGGCCAGCAGCGGCTGACGGCCGGGGACGTGGGCGGCCTGCAGCTCCTTGGCCAGGTCGTTGGTGCCCATGACGAGCACGGCCAGGCGCTCGGAGGACGACGCGATCTCCAGCGCCGACAGCATGGCGATCGGCGTCTCGAGCATGGCCCAGATGCGGGTGTGGGCAGGGGCGCCTCCCGCCTCCAGCGCCGTCTCGATCCGGTGCACGTCGGCGGCCGAGTCGATCTTCGGGATCACGACGGCGGCGGGGCCGGCCTCGGCGATGGCGCGCAGGTCGTCGTCGTGCCACGCCGTGCCGATGCCGTTCGCCCGGATGGCGACCTCACGGCTGCCGTAGGCGCCGGAGGTGGCCGCCGCGCACACCCGATCGCGGGCCTCCACCTTGGCGTCGGGGGCGACGGCGTCCTCGAGGTCGAGGATCAGCGCGTCAGCCGGGATGGACCGGGCCTTCTCCAGCGCCCGCTCGTTGGCACCGGGCATGTAGAGCACGCTGCGGCGGGGGCGGTCGGCGCTCATGCGTAGCTCGCAGCCAGCTCGGGATCCCGGGCGGCCAGCTGATCGGCCAGCTCGAGCATCACCTTGCACTGCTTCACCGACGCATCGTCCTCCATCTTCCCGTTGAGCATCACCGCGCCGGTGCCGTCGCCCATGGCGGCCACCACCTCGCGCGCGTGGCGCACGTCTGCGGGGTCGGGGGAGAAGACCCGCTTGGCGATGTCGATCTGCACCGGGTGCAGGCTCCAGGCACCGACGCAGCCGAGCAGATACGCGTTGCGGAACTGGTCCTCGCAGGCGACCGTGTCCTTGATGTCGCCGAAGGGCCCGTAGAAGGCGAAGATGCCATGCGCCTGGCAGGCGTCGACCATGCGGGCGACGGTGTAGTGCCAGAGGTCCTGCTGGTACGTGGCGCGCGGGCCCTCGATGTCACCGTTCACCGGGTCCTGACGCACGAGGTAGCCGGGGTGACCACCACCGACGCGGGTGGTCTTCATGCGACGGTTGGCGGCAAGGTCGGCCGGGCCCAGCGACAGGCCCTGCATGCGGGGGGAGGCACCGCAGATCTCCTCCACGTTGGCCACGCCGCGCGCCGTCTCGAGGATGGCGTGCACCAGCAGCGGCTCGGAGAGACCCGCCTTGGCCTCGAGCTGGGCGAGGAGCCGGTCGACGTAGTGGATGTCCTCGGCGCCCTCCACCTTGGGCACCATGATGACGTCGAGCTGGTCGCCCGCCTCGAGGACGGCGGTGGTGAGGTCGTCGAGGCCCCACGGCGAGTCGAGCGAGTTCACGCGGGTCCAGAGCTGCGTGTCGGTGGTGGTCCAACCCTTCGCCACCTCGACGAGGCCGGCCCGAGCGGCTTCCTTGTCCGTGGCGGACACGCCATCCTCGAGGTTGCAGAGGAGGATGTCGACGGTGGGCGCGATGTCGGGGACCTTGGCCACCATCTTCGGGTTCGACCCCGGGAAGAAGTGGATGACCCGCGACGGGGGGAACGGGATCTCCCGCAGGGGCTCAGGGGCTCCGACGGCGAGGGGGCGGAAGAAGTCCTTGGCGCTGCGCATCAGGCGTCCACCATGGCGACCATGCGGCGGGCGATGACCTTCAGGCAGAGCGTCTCGTCGGCGCCCTCGAAGATGGACAAGACGCGGGCGTCGACGAAGTACCGGCTGACGTCGTACTCCTCGGCGTAGCCCATGCCGCCGTGGATCTGCATGGCCTCGCGGGTGACCCACTCGGCTGCCTTGCACACGTAGGCCTTCACCATGGCCGCCTCCAGGGTGCCCTCGCCCTTGGCCATGAGGCGGGCCACGGCGTAGGAGGCCTGGCGGGACGCTTGGATGGTGATGGCCATCCGGGCCAGCTTCACCTTGGTGAGCTGCAGGTCGGCGATGGGCTGGCCGAAAACCACCCGGTCCTCGGCGTACTGACGGGCCGCCTCGTAGGCCGCCTGCATGACGCCGACGGCTCGGGCGGCGGTCTGCAGCCGGCCGTTCTCGAAGCCGGCCATCTGGAGGTAGAAGCCCTGGCCGAGCCCGTCCTCGCCGCCCACCAGGCAGTCGTCGTCGACGAACCACGAGTCGAAGGCGATCTCGTACGAGTGCATCCCCCGGTAGCCGATCGTGTCGATCGGCCGGCCTTCCATGCGGCCGCCTCCGTCCTGGTCGAGCACGAACCCGTGCCCGTCGCCGCGCTCCTTGGGCACGACGAAGAGCGAGAGGCCCCGATGGGCCTTGCTGCGGTCGGGGTCGGTGCGGGCGAGGAGCATGAGCACGTCGGCTCTGCCGCCGAAGGTGCACCAGGTCTTCACGCCGTTGATCACCCAGCCGCCCTCGGCCTTGGTGGCGGTGACCTTCAGCCCGGCCACGTCGGACCCGAAGTCGGGTTCGGTGACGGCGACGGCGTTCATCACCTCGGCGGTGGCCAGCTTCGGCAGCCACTCCTGCTTCTGGGCCTCCGTGCCGCCTTTGACCAGGGCCCGGGTAAGGATCTCCGGCCGGGTGATCAGCGATCCGCCGGCGCCGAGCGAGCCGCGCGAGAGCTCTTCGGTGGCGACGACCATGCCGATGTACTCCGACTCGCCACCGCTGCCGAACCCTCCGTACTCCTCGGGGATGGACAGGCCGAAGGCCCCCATCTCGGCCAGCCCGGTGATGATGTCCTCGGGTATGTCCTGGTTGTGGCGGTGGATGTGCTCGGCGACCGGCTTGAGCTTCTCGTCGGCGAAGCGGCGGAAGGTGTCCTGCACGAGCTCGAAGTCATCGTCCAGATTGCGGCGGCCCTCCTGTCCGGCCAGGCCGGCGAGGAACTCGGGGGCGCGAAAGGTGGCGCAGAAGTCGCGGGCGGCATCGAGGGCCCCGGGCTCGATGCCCCAGGTCGCCTCCAGCCCGAACAGGCGGCTGGCCAGCTCCCCGACGACGTCGGCCACGAAGGCACACGTGATCAGCGCCTCGACATCACCGAGGGCGCCGTAGTCGAGCATCGATCGGGCGGTCTCCATGGCCGCGCCGGCATGGGCCAGGTCGTAGGCGAGCACCTGGTCGGCGTCGGGGCCGCCGCCCTGCTTGAGGGCCTTCGTGCCGGCCTGCACGGCCCCTCGAGCCAGCTCCACGACGTCCGCCGCAGCGGTGAGATCAGCAGCAACCATGGACGTGAAGGGTAGTGACGCTCCCCGTCGCTCACGGAATCGGGTCATGGCGGCGCCCACGAAGACGGGTCCTCGTCGAGGACCGGGTCGAGAGGTGTCCGCTGGCGATCTTCCCAGGGAGCCGGCACCACCGGCAGCGGAGGCGTGCGACGGGTGGTCTTGTCACGCGTTGAGGACCGGACGCCGTACACGCCTCGCTCGACGCGGCGGGTCCGACCAGCTCGCACCTCGTGGCGAAGGGCGTCGGACAGGGCGGCGACCGGCCGCCGGGACCCCACGACGTACCCGTAGCGGTGGAGAAGGCCGTGGAGCTGTCGCAGCGATAGGTCTCCGTGCCGTCGCAGGATCTCGAGGCACGCGGCTCGGAGGGCGCGGCCGGTGAGTGCCTCGGACCCCTCGGGTGCGGGCGGAAGCGGAGCGACGTCGACGTCCGGAGGTCGACGGCCGTGGCACCAGGGAATCGGCGGGTACAGCTCGTCACGCACTCGCGCGAGCTCGTCGACGATCGCGATCCTCTCGTGGCTCAGGGCCTCCATCGCTCGGTCGAGCTCGCCAAGCCGGTGCACGAGGGCGTCTCGTTCGACCTGGCGGTCGACCCGCGCCAGGAGCGGCAGGTTGGAGGCGCGTCGGATGTCGTGGACAGGGCCTCGACCAGGACGGACGCCGTGGCGTCGGCGGCGAGGAGGGGGCAGGTCGGGGTGGGCGTGAGGCATGGGGCGTGCTCCTGGGCTCCGAGGAGATGAGGGGCGGGCCGGAGCCTGCGAGGGCCGAAGGTCGCCGCGCTCGCTGCGCCTTGACCTCCGCATCGTCCCACGAGGGTGTGACACATCGGTCGGGCCACCGTCAGCACCGAATCGGCACCGAATCGGTGCTGACGCGGTTCTGCGGGGGACCTTGCTGGACGCGTCGGTGGTCGGTTGGCGCAGTCCTGTTGCCCTCCGGCGGGCAGCGTGCCCAGATGCCCTTCGCCCATTCCGAGTCTGCCGAGCTCACCTGCGACTGGGTGGGCACGACGAGGGCCCCGTCCTCGACGGGACCGGCCACCGGCCCCGCCCGGAGGGCCACGCTCGGGCGCTCGAGATCATCGGCGACTTCCTCGCCGATTGACGTGCGTTCAGGTCCCGGCCAACGTGGCCCATGGCGAGCTGGGGGGACCTTCCTGAGCAACGACTGGACCTGGCTGAGGCCGGTCGCAGGCTGCTCCACCAGAGATGCGACCCTCCGTGCGGCGGTCGCCCTCGTGCGGTTCGACATCGCCACCGTGCTGCTCACCCGCACGACCACCCATGATGACCTGCGACGCGCAGCCCACGATCTGGAAGGCAGACGGCGCCACGCCGTAGGTTCGGCGGCGATGACGACGCACGATCGCCCGTTCGGCCGGCACCTCGAGGACTTCACGCCCGGAGACGTCTACAAGCACTGGCCGGGCAAGACCATCACCGAGTACGACGACCACCTCTTCTGCCTGATCACGATGAACCACCATCCGCTGCACCTCAACGAGTGGTTCGCCGAGAACGAGACGGTCCAGAAGAAGAACGTGGTCGTCGGCAACCTGGTGTACTCCCTGGTGCTGGGCCTGAGCGTGCCCGATGTCAGCGGGGCGGCCATCGCCAACCTCGAGATCGAGTCGCTGCTCCACGCCAAGCCGACCTTCCACGGCGACACGATCTACGCGGTCACCAAGGTGCTCGACGTCAAGGAGACCTCGAAGGGCGATCGCGGGATCGTCACGGTCGAGACGAAGGGCATCAACCAGCGCAGCGAGGAGGTCTGCTACTTCCGCCGCAAGCTGATGGTGTGGAAGCGCGACCACGCGCCGCAGCGCCGGTTCCCGTACGACGACGACGCTGTCTTCACCGCCGACGGCGAGTGACCGGGTGCGGCGGCGGACCCGACGAGTGCTGATCGCCCTCGTCGCCGTCCCCGTCGCCGCGGCGCTCGTGCTCGGGGTGGAGGTGGAGCTGGCCCGACGCGGGCCCGACCTCGACGACGACACCCCGCTGCGTCACGACGGCCGGATCGGCCCGGCGACCGGCCCGGTCTTGCGGATGGTCTGGCTGGGCGACTCGACGGCCGCCGGCGTGGGCGCATCGACGGCCGACCTGGCCATCCCCCGCCGGGTGGCGGGCGCCCTGGACCGATCCGTGGAGCTGACCTCGCTGGCGGTGTCGGGCGATCGGGTGGCCGACGTCGTCGACGATCAGGTGCCGGACATCGCCGCTCTGCAACCCGACGTCGTGCTCGTCAGCATCGGCGCCAACGACGTCGTCCACCTGACCTCCCGAGACGACTTCCGAGCGCGCTACGACGACCTCGTCTCGGCGATCCCGGAGGGGGCTCTGCTGGTGCTCCTCGGTGTCCCCGACATGGGCGCACCGCCCCGGTACCTGCAGCCGCTGCGCGGGATCGCCTCGGTTCGCGGCCGTCAGCTCGACGGCGTCAGCCGCGACGTCGCGCGTGACAACGACGCCGTGTACATCGACATCGCCGGCGAGACCGGTCCGACGATGCGCTCCGACACCGACCGCTACTTCGCCCAGGACCGCTACCACCCGGGTGACGAGGGGTACGCCCTCTGGGCTGAGGCAGTGCTCGAGCAGCTGGTGCCGGCGTTGGACGAGCGGGAGGCTACCGATGCCGATCGATGACGTCGCCGCCCGGGGCTTCCAAGCCGGAGCCGCCGCCTACGAGCTGGCTCGGCCCGGCTACCCGGACGAGGCGATCGGTTTCCTGCGGGAGGACCTCGGCGTGGGGCCTGGCGGGACGGTCTGCGATCTGGCCGCGGGAACCGGCAAGCTCACCCGTCGACTCGTCGAGCTCGGGGCCACGGTCGTGGCGGTGGAGCCGGTCGAGGCAATGCGAGCCGAGCTGGAGGCGGCGGTCCCCGAGGCCGAGGCGATGGACGGGCACGCCGAGGCCATCCCCCTCGCCGACGCATCGGTGGACGTGGTCACCGTGGCCCAGGCCTTCCACTGGTTCGATGCGCCGGCCGCCCTCGCCGAGATCGCCCGGGTGCTCAAGCCTGGCGGCGGGCTGGCGATCCTCTGGAACGAGCGGGACGAGACGACGGCGTGGGTGGCGGAGATGAGCCGGCTCATCCGCTGGCACGAGCGCACTGTCTCTCGCTACCAGCACGTCGACTGGGCGGAGGTGGTGGGGGAGGCCGAGCGGTTCACCCCCCTGCAGGAGCGCTCCCTGCGCTGGAACCAGCGCATGACGCGGGAGCTGCTGGCCGATCGCGTGCGGTCGATCAGCTACATCGCGGTGATGCCTCCCACGGAACGGGAGCGCCTCGCCGCGGAGGTCGCCACCCTCGTCGGTCGCCTGCCCGAGCCGTTCCCGCTCCCCTACCTGTGCCGCATCCAGTGGTGCTCTCTTCGCTGACGCTGCTCGACTGGTGGGACGGCCAGCGGCGCGAGCTGCCGTGGCGCCAGACGCGTGACCCGTGGGCGGTGCTCATCTGCGAGGTGATGGCGCAGCAGACCCAGGTCGGACGGGTGGCCGAGCGCTGGGAGCCCTTCCTCGAACGGTTCCCCTCGGCGACGGCGTTGGCCGACGTGCCTGCGGCCGAGGTCGTCCGCTGGTGGACGGGCCTGGGCTACAACCGGCGCGCTCTCAACCTGCACCGCTGCGCCCGAGCGGTGGTCGCCCAGCACGGGGGCCGGCTTCCGGCCGACCTCTCAACGCTCCTGGTGCTGCCGGGCATCGGCCCGTACACCGCCCGGGCGGTGCTGGCCTTCGCCTTCGAGCACGACCACGGCGTGGTCGACACCAACACCGCCCGGGTGCTGGCCCGCTGGAGCGGCCATCGCCTCAGCGCCAAGGAGGCCCAGGCCGATGCGGATGCCGCCGTCCCATCCGGGGAGGCCTGGGCGTGGAACCAGGCCATGCTCGACCTCGGCGCCACCATCTGCACGAGGCGAACCCCGCGCTGCCACACCTGCCCGGTGATCGACGGGTGCGCCTGGGCGGCGGCCGGCTGGCCGGTCCCGGATCCGGCCGACGGCTCCGCCGGCGTCAGCGGTGGCCAGTCCCGGTTCGAGGGCAGCGATCGCCAGGGCCGCGGCCGCCTCGTCGAAGCCCTCCGCACCGCGCCCGTCGACCCCATCGACCTCGCCACCGCCATGGGCTGGCCCGAGGACCCTGCCCGGGCCGTGCGCGTCGCCGCCACCCTCCTCGCCGACGGCCTCGTCACCGTCGCCGACGGCTCCTACCGCCTCGCCTGACGCCGATCGGTCAGGTCAGGAAGTCGAGGATGAGGCGGTTGACGAGCTCGGGCTGTTCGACGTGGAGGAAGTGGCCGGCGTCCTCGACGATCTCGACCCGGGATCCCTCGGCGGAGAGGAACGGCTGGGCCGACTCGGCGAACTCGACGCCCATGCAGCCGTCGGTGCGGCCGTGCAGGTACAAGGTCGGCTGGGAGGTGGGGTCGGCGGCGACGGCCTGCACCCCGTCGAGCGCCGGGTCGACTCCGACGTTGCCGAGGGTGGCCCGGTAGTAGCCGATGGCGGCGGCCAGGTTGGCCGGGTCGCGCAGGGCGGCCTTGACGTGCGCGATGTCCTCGGCCCCGTCGTAGCCGGGTGACCAGTCGGCCCAGAGGCCCTCGATGAAGGCGAGGTCGTCCATGCCGACGACGACGTCAGCCAGGCCGTGCTGGAAGAAGAACATGTACCAGCTCTTCTTGAGCTGCTCGTACCGCAGGAAGCCGCCCGCCACCGCACCGGCCGGCGGGACGGCCATGGCCACCACGCGGCGCCACCGGTCCGGCTCGTGGTTGGCGGCGATGTAGGTGGCCATGGCCCCCCAGTCGTGCCCGATGATCACCGCGTCGGCGTCGCCGCC
>JBDSUN010000166.1:0-4794 GCA_039927735.1 Acidimicrobiales bacterium
TGAGCACCACGGGCACGACCACGGGACAGCTTCAGTCGAGCTTGACTCGCGGCCCGACGGGTCCGATCGCGTTGCCGCGGTGCAGCGCGCGCGTTGGCTGAACGCCGCGACGATCGGCTGGAACGCCATCGAAGGCGTCGTGGCCGTGACCGCGGGGTTGGCCGCCGGGTCGGTCAGCCTGGTTGCGTTCGGGTTCGACTCCGCCATCGAGGTCTCTGCCGCGCTCGTGCTCACCTGGCGGCTCCACCAGGAGCGCAATGGCGGGTGCATGCAGACCAGCGACCGGCGCGCCACCCGGGTCATCGCCGTCAGCTTCGTCGTCCTTGGCGTGTACGTCGGGGTCGAGTCGATCCGGGACCTGTCGGGCGGAGCGCGGCCGGACTCGAGCACGGTTGGGATCGTCATGGCCACCCTCTCGCTGCTGGTCATGCCGTTCCTGGCTCGGGCCAAGCGGGCCTTGGCTCCGGCGCTGGGGTCCGCCGCCGCCGTGGCTGACGCCAAGCAGACCAACCTGTGCGCGCTGCTCTCCGCGGTCCTGCTCGTCGGCCTCGGGGCCAACGCCGTCCTCGGTTGGTGGTGGGCCGACCCGCTCGCCGGGTTCGGCATCGCCGGCCTCGCCCTCCTCGAGGCTCGCCGCACCTGGACCGCCGAGTCCCTGGCCGACACGTGCTGCGCATGAGCAGCCTGTCGGCGGCCGCCCGGAACCGGTACGACCGCAGCCGCGCCAAGGCCGGCGCCCTCTTCACCGAAAGCCCCAACAGCGAGGCGTGGCCGTTGCTGGAGGCCGCCCACATCCTCAGTCAGCCCTGGTGGCGCCTCACGCCAGCCCCACTGGCGGATGCTGCGGCCCTGACTTCGCCTCCGCCCACTTCGTCGGCGTCCTGGTCGTCTGGGTCGCCCTCGACAGCCAGGTCCGCTCCGGGCCGGCAGCGCTGATCGAGGAGCTGAGCTCCGCGGCGCAAGATGGCCAGCCGAACCTGCGCCGTGACGAGCTGGAGATCTGCTTCTGCAGCGACCGGCCCGGCAGCCTCGGCAACGACATCTACGCCGCCATCCGGGCCAGCTCAGCCGATGCATGGTCGATGCCTGTGAACCTGGGACCGGCGGTCAACGCCGAGGCCAGCGAGACACGTCCGTCGCTGTCGTGGGACGGCACGACGCTCTACTTCGGCTCGAACCGCGCCGGCGGCGAGGGCGATACCGACCACTACGTGACCACCTGTCTCGCGCACGCCGGCTGAGTCGACAAGCGCGAGCCCACGACCCTGATCGACCTTCGGTCAGTCGCCGTTGATCCGAGGGCGCCATCCGGCGAGCAGTCCGTCGACGATGAGGTCGACGAGCCAGTCCGTCTTCCCCATCTCCGGGCTCATGGACTGCACGGTGGCCGCCCCGTGCATCGTGGACCACAGCGCGAGCGAGAACTCCAACGGCGTTGCCCCGCCGAGCAGCCCGTCATCAACAGCTCGCTCGATCACCTCCAGCCCCTGTTGGAACACCTCCGTGGCGACGTCGTCCTCCACCTCGCCCGGGCCGAGGACGAACGCGGGTCGGTACAGGAACATCAGCCCGAAGAGGCCGGGCCGTTCCCGGGCGAACACGACATAGGAATGCGATGTGGCCCGGATCCACGCGGCGAAGTCGTTCGTGTCGAGGTGCTCCCATCGCGCGGCGAGGTTGGCGTAGCCCTCGCGTGCCAAGAGGCGAAGGAGGCTCTCCTTGGAGTCGACGTGGTCGTAGAGAGCGGGGGCCGACACGCCGAGGTCGTTGGCCAAAGATCGCATCGACAGCGAGGCCATCCCGGTGTCGTCGACGATCTCCAGGGCTCGGGCGACGATCGCCGGCTGGCTCAGAAGGGGGCGCCCGCTCCGGGCGGTCATCGTCGTCGCCGCCGGACCACGCCCACCAATCCGGCGGGGTAGCGGACGGCGATGAGCATGAGGAGGAGGCCGTTCATCGTGAACTGGTAGCGCGACGACCCCTCGCTGATCGAGTCCAACATGACCGTGAGCAGCCCACCGGCGGCGAAGGCGCCAGCGAGGAGCGCAGCCGCCGGCACTGCGATGCCGGCGAGCGAGGCGATGGCGACGGCCACGAGCGACTGCAGCGCGCCGTACGAGCCAGCGGACACCACCTGTTGCTGGTAGGCCAGCAAGACACCCGCGAGACCGGCGAGGCCCGCCGCGACGGCGGTGGCGCCCAGCTTGATCTGCACAACCGGTATTCCGCACGCTTCGGCGGCTCGTTCGTTGGCCCGAACCGCCAGCCACCGTCGACCCGTGGGGCCTCGTCGGAGGTTCACCACCAGGGCCATGGCGGCCAGCATCGCTACGAGGGTCATGACGCCAAAGGCCACTCGCGGGTACCCATCGCCCGGGGCGGAGATGCCCAGGTCGACTCCGAACAGGCTCGGCTCAGGCGCCCGAGCCCCGCCGGCTCCACCGGTGAACCAGCTCCATCGGAAGACGAGCTCCTCGATGGCGATGGATGCTGCCAAGGTGGTCACGGCCAGCGTGAGACCGCGCACGCGCACCGCGGGGAGGCCAGCCACCAACCCGAGGACGATCGCAACGACGATCCCCACGATCGGCCCCATCGGAAAGCCGACGCCGAGGCTCGCGCCGGCACGGACCATCGCGAACCCAGCGGTGCCGGCCAGTGCGTAGGTGGCGAGGGAGATCTGGCCGACCAGCCCGGTCAGCACGACGACGGAGAGCGCCACGATCGTTGCGATGGCCGACACGATGATCGCCGAGCGGTAGGTGCTGTCCAGCAGTAGCAGCCCGGCGAGCCCAGCCGCTGCGACGCCCGCGGTCACGACCATCGTGTGACTCGGTTCGAGGGCGGGCGGGAGTCGGCTGGTCAGCACCGCGGCCCGGTCGGGGAGCCGACGCCCGACTACTACCAAGCCGACCACGACGATCACGAACGGGACTGCCTTCTGGAGCCCGACGTCGGGGAGCCAGTTGGCGCTGGTCTGCAGGTTCAGGATCTCGGACTGCAGCATGCCGATGGCGAGGCCGGCCAAGCCCGCAGTGACGATGGACCGAAACCCGCCGACGAGCGCGGCCCCGAGGGCCGGCACGATCAAGAGGCTGGTGCCGCCTGGATCGAGCCCCGAGAGGGGGGCGGCCGCGATCAGCACCAGCCCCGCGAGAACCGCCGCCAGCACCCAGTTGGCCAGACCGACGGCTGTGGGGGAGAGTCCGAGCAGCACTGCCCCGCGCTCGTTCTCGGCCACTCCACGTGTGGCGAGCCCGAAGCGCGTCCAGCGGTCCACGGACCACAGGATCGCCATGACCATCACCGTGAGGGCGGCCAGCGCGTAGCGATCGGCGGGCACGCGAACACCCAAGCCGTCGACGAGGCTCGGCGACAACGGACCGTCGAGGTGCAGTGAGGCGGCGGCGTCGAAGCGGAGGTCAACGATGCCGATCAGGTACACCATCAGCCCGAGGCTGGCGACCACGCGCGCCAGGGGAGGCGCGGCCCGCAGCGGGCGGAAGAGCAGGAGGTAGACGAGCGCACCGACAGCGGCGGCGAGCAACACGCTCACCGCAAGCGCACTGGCCACCGTGGGCCGGTCGACCAACGTGACTCGATCAGGCAGCCCAAGCACCGGGAGCAGCAGGTCACCGCTGCGACGGAGCTCGTAGTACGTGAACGCGATGTACATCCCAATCGCGGCGTGGGCGAAGTTGATGACGTTGCTCGCCCGATAGGTGACGACCACACCCATGGCGAGGGCGGCGACCACGCCGCCGCCGCCGAGGCCCAGGAGCAGGTAGGTGAGGTGGTCCCTCACGTCACCGCATCACAGGGCGCTCGAGAAGAGCTCGACCGTGTCGTACCACTCCTCGTTCAGGGTCACGACGTCGCCGGGAGCGTTCACCTGGATCAGGGACTGCTGTGGAGCGCAGAGCGATCCCAGGCCGGGGACCTGGGCGCCGTCGCACGTGTAGGCATGTCCCCAGAACCCGGGTCGGTCGACCGCGTCCCGCATCGACTCGAGGATCGCCTCCCGGCTGATCCCTTCCGCGCCCAGGTCGACGAGCGCGCCGTACAGGCCCATCAGCGATCGGAGCCCGACGGTTCCGGCCCCGCCGGCCTGACCGTCGGCGTAGAGGTCGTTGACCGCCGCGAACACGCCGCCCTCGACTGCTCCCTCTCCGGAAGGGGGCCCCTCCGAGTTGAAGATGACTCCTTCGAACGCACCGTCGGATGCTTCGATGCTCGCATCATCCGCGCAGGCCCCGACCAAGTAGAGCTGGGCATCGATCTCGAGGTCCTGGTACGTCCGCATGATCGGCCCGCATGCCGCGCCGGCCGCCGCCACGATGATCGAGTCCGGGTCTGACTCGGCGGCACGGGTGAGCACCGGAAGGAAGTCGGTCGCGGTCAACGAGAACGGGACGGTCTCCAGGTCGATCCCCAGGGACTCTGCCACGGGCATCGCGTAGTCGTTGGCGGCGACATCGAAGCTCTCGAACTCCCCGTAGGCGAGCACCGCTCGCGTGCCACCGTTCTCGGCGGTGTGCGCCAGGAACGCTGCTAGCGCGCCGGTGACGCCGCCGGAGAGGAAGAAGGTGACGTCGCTCTTCTGCTCGACGAGGTTGGCGGGGATGCCGCCCACCTGGGCGATGCCGTTCTGCTCCAGGACAGGGATCGAACCGTTGCTCGTCACGTCGATTCCGCCGACGAGCGCCACGACCCCTGCCTGCTCCAGCTCTTGCGCACACGACGCCGACTGCTCTGGGCTGAAGCTCGTGATGCAGGTGTGCAGCTCCAGCGGCC
>JBDSUN010000167.1:0-4037 GCA_039927735.1 Acidimicrobiales bacterium
GGTCGGGCGACGACCCGATGACGCTGCCCCTGCTGGCGGTCGGCGCCGTGGGTGTGATCGGCACCGCCACCCACTGGTGCGGTGAGGTCATGGCCGATCTCGTCTCCTCGTTCGTGAAGGGCGACCACGACCGGGCCCGGGAGCTCAACGCCTCCCTCCTCGACTCGTACGACTACGAGAGCCGTGAGACCGCCCAGTTCGCCCTCGCTGTGAAGGTCGCCCTCCGACTCCTGGGTCAGCCTGCTGGCCCCTGTCGTCTCCCCATCGGTCCCGAGCCCGACGACCTGGAGGCCGACGCCCAGCGCGTGCTCCGCGGTCTCGACCTGCTCGCCTGACCCAACACAGAAACAGACCCCCCACCCCCATGGCCTCACCTGTCACCATCACCTTCCTCGGCGGCCTCGGCGAGATCGGCCGCAACTGCATGGTCCTCGAGTGCGAGGACAAGCTCCTGCTCCTCGACTGCGGGCTCATGTTCCCCGAGCTCGAGCACCTCGGCGTCGACCTGATCCTCCCGGACTTCACCTGGCTGCGGGAGAACGCCGATCGCATCATCGGGTGCATCGCCACCCACGGTCACGAGGACCACGTCGGCGGCCTCTCGTACCTGCTGCGGGAGCTGTCGTTCCCGATCTACGGTTCTGCCCTCACGCTCGGCCTGGCCAAGAACCGGATCGAGGAGGCCGGCCTGCTGTCGAAGACGGAGCTGATCCCGGTCACCGACGGTGAGCGCCGCAAGATCGGTCCGTTCGACGTCGAGTTCATCCCCGTCACCCACTCCGTCCCGCACGGCTTCGCCACGGCCTTCCACACCCCGCAGGGCGTGCTGATGCACACCGGCGACTGGAAGCTCGACCTCACGCCGGTCGACGGGCGCCTCACCGACCTGGCCCGCATGGGCTCCATCGCCTACGAGCAAGGCGTGCGCCTGCTCCTCGGCGACTCCACCAACGCCGATGCCCACGGGCACTCCCGCAGCGAGAAGAGCGTGGGGGCGGTGCTCTACGACCTCTTCCACGAGCACGAGGGCCGGCGGATCGTCATCGCCTGCTTCGCCAGCCACGTGCACCGCGTCCAGCAGATCGCCGATGCCGCCATCGCCTTCAACCGCAAGGTCGCCACCCTCGGTCTGTCGATGAAGAAGAACATGCGCCTGGCTCGCGAGATGGGCCTGCTGAACATCCCGGAGTCGTCCATCGTCGACATCGAGGACATCGGCGGTCTGCCCGACGGCGACGTCTGCGTCATCTCCACAGGGAGCCAGGGCGAGCCGATGTCCGCCCTCACCCGCATGGCCAACAGCGAGAACCGCTGGCTCACCATCGGCGATGCCGACACCGTCATCCTCTCGTCCCACCCGATCCCCGGCAACGAGATGAGCGTCAGCAAGGTGATCGATGGGCTCGTCCGCCTCGGCGCCAAGGTCGTCCACTCCGGCATCGAGGACGTGCACGCCACCGGCCACGCCAAGCAAGAGGAGATCAAGACGCTCTTCAGCATCGTCGAGCCCCAGTGGTTCGTGCCGGTGCACGGTGAGTACCGCCACCTCGTGTCGCATGCCGAGCTGGCGCAGACCATGGGCGTGCCCAAGGAGCGCACCCTGATCTGTGCCGACGGCGACCAGCTCACCATCGACGACGACGGCATCCGCATCTCAGGGCAGGTGCCGGCCGGCTACCTCTACGTCGACGGCATCGTCGGTGACGTCGGCCAGGGCGTCCTGCGCGACCGGCGGGTGCTGGCCGAGGAAGGCGTGGTCGTGGTCGTCGTCTCCGTGGCCATCGAAGACGGTGCCATCCTCACCGGACCAGAGATCATCACCCGGGGTTGGGTCTACGCACCCGAGGCCGAGGCGCTGCTCGACGAGTGCGCCGACGTGGTCCGCCAAGCCCTCAAGGACACCTTCGCCGACGCCAAGACCCCCGATCTCGACGCCCTCCAGCGAGCGGTGCGCCGGGCCGCTGGCCGCTTCGTCAACGACCGCACCAAGCGCAAGCCCATGATCGTCCCCGTCGTCATGGAGGCCTAGTGACCTGAGTCGCCAGGCATGCTGGGATGCATGCCTGAGCTGCCCGAGGTGGAGACGGTGCGTCGCCAGCTGGAACCGCTCCTGGCCGGGCGACGGATCCTCGACGGTTGGGGGCACGCGTCCAGGAAGTTCTCGTCCGCCCCGCTGGCCGTCGGCGCGGCAGTCGAGGCCGTCGGCCGGCGAGGCAAGTACCTGCTCCTCGGTCTGGACGACGAGCGGGAGCTGATCGTGCACCTCGGGATGACGGGCCAGCTCCGGATGCGACCCGAGGAGGCCGACCCGTACGTGCGGGCATGGTGGGCCCTCGACGACGGGCGCGTCCTGGAGCTGCGCGACGTGCGGCGGTTCGGGCGCATCGGGGTGGTGTCGGCGGGGGAGTACGGCACGCTGCCCACCCTCGCCCAGCAGGGTCCGGAGCCCTGGGACCCTGCCCTCGATGACGACGGGCTGTGGCGCAACCTCAGGCGCAGCCGGGTGCGGATCAAGACGCAGCTCCTGTCGCAGCGACCCCTGGCCGGCGTCGGCAACATCTACGCAGACGAGGCACTGTGGAGGGCGGCGATCCACCCGGCTCGGCGGAGCCTCACCCGCCGAGAAGCCACTCGGCTCCTCGCCGAGCTGCGGGTCGTCCTGGAGCAGGGCATCCGCAACGGGGGCACGACCCTGCGGGACTACCGCACGGTGGAGGGCGAGGCCGGCCGCAACCAGCTGGAGCTGGGCTGCTACGGCCGGGCCGGCGAGCCCTGCGACCGCTGCGGCACCGAGCTCCGTCGCACGGTGATCGACGCCCGGGGCACCACGCACTGCCCCACCTGCCAGAAGAACCGCTGACCCGACGTTGGTCCCACTGTGGCTCCTGTGGCTGCTGGTACGGTTGTGGGCACTGTGGCTACGACCCAACGGTCCCGGAGCGGGGCGACGAAGCGCGCGCCGGCCAAGAAGAAGGAGCGGTCGACTTCGCCGCCGCCGACCGTCGTCGACCGGCTGATCAGCGGTCTGGCCTCTGCGCTGGGCGGTCACTCCGGCGACCTGGTCGGGCTGCTGGCCATCGCCGTGGGCATCGTCGCCGGGATGGGCGTGTACGCCGACGCCGCGGGTCCGATCGGGCGAGGGCTGGACACGAGCATCGGCACCGTCGTCGGCTGGGGGCGATTGCTCGCCCCGTTGGCCCTCGTCGCCGGAGGGGTGCTGCTCCTGCGCGGCGCACCTGAGGTCGCTGACGGTGAGCCCGATCCGGGACCGCGCTCGTACCTCTGGGTCGGGGGGCTGATGGTGGCCATCGCCGGCTGCGGGCTGCTGCACCTCACCAGCGGTCGCCCCGGGCTGGATGCGCCCACCGAGGACCTCGTCGACGCCGGCGGTCTGCTGGGCGTGGCGGCCGCCGGGCCCCTCGCCTCCGGCCTGGCCCCCTGGGGTGCCGGCCTCATCCTCGGGGCCATGGCGCTGGCCGGTCTCGTGGTGCTCACCCGGGTGCCCGTGCGGGTGGCCGCCGAGAGCACCGCAGCCCGCACCCGCCCCGCCGGAACCGCCATCTCGACGGCCCTCAAGCGGGTGAGCGGCAGCCTCTTCTCTCTCGGTGGCAGTGCGCCCAGCGAGGAGACCGACGCCCGCTTCTTCGACCAGGACGTCGATGACCTGATCGACCTCGATGATCCCGATGCCCCCAAGCCGCGTCGCAAGCCCGGCCCCCGCCCGCCGAAGGCACTGCGGCCCGAGGCCACCGAGGCCACCGAGGCCACCGAGGCCACCCAGCTCGAGATCGAGCTCGGCCCAGCCGTGCAGGGGTCGCCCTGGAAGCTGCCGGCCATCGGCCTGCTGCAGCGCAGCGGCACCCAGGAGGTCGACAAGGCCGCCGTGGAAGCGGCGGGTCGGGTGCTGGAGCAGGCCCTGGCCCAGCACGGGGTGGAGACCAAGCTGGTCGGCATGGTGGTCGGGCCGTCCGTCACCCGCTACGAGCTCGAGCTGGGCCCGGGCGTGAAGGTGGCCAGGGTGACCAGCCTGCACAAGG
>JBDSUN010000168.1:0-5691 GCA_039927735.1 Acidimicrobiales bacterium
GGCGCTCGTCGTCCACCTCCCCCAGCGGCTGTCCCTGCACAGCGCCAAGATGCTGCGGGAGCTCAGCCGAAGCATCCCCACCACCGTCATCGTCGGGATGACCGGGATCGTGGCGGCGGACGACGAGGTGCGCACCTCTCTGCGCCGCCTCGGGATCGACGGCGACGAGGCGGCCGGCATCCGCGTGCCCTTCCCTGTCGATCTGGAGCGCACCACCATCCTCACCGCGTCTGACGGCGACGAGGAGGTGCGGGCCGCCGTGCGAGCGGTGGTGGACGCGGTGCGAGCGGGCACCCGGCTCGATCGGATCGCGGTCCTCCACGCCAGCCCCGAGCCCTACGCCCGGCTCGCCCATGAGCAGCTCCATGCGGCCGGCATCGTCACCAACGGCGCCGCCGTCGTCCCGCTCGCCGCCCGCATGGCGGGTCGCACCCTGCTCGAGCTGCTCGGGTTGCCCGACGGTGGCTACCGCCGCCAAGACGTCTTCGCCTGGCTGTCGTCGGCACCGGTCCTCCACGACGGTCGCTGGGCGCCCACCACCGCTTGGGAGCGGCTGTCCCGGCAGGCGGCCGTCGTCGCCGGGCGCGACGACTGGGACGGCCACCTCGCGCAGCTGGCCGATCAGCAAGACCGCCGGGCCGAGCAGGCCGACGCCGATGACGACGAGCCCGACTCGGTGGCCGACCAAGCCCGCACGCTCGCCGGCCGGGCACGGGACCTGCGCCGGTTCGTGCTGCGGGTCATCGACGATCTCTCCGTCGTTGGCGCCGCCCCCCTGCCGTGGAGCGAACACGCCCGCTGGGCCCAGGGCTGGCTGGAGCAGCTGCTCGGCGTCGCCGCCCGGCGGGACTCGTGGCCGCTGGACGAGCGCAAGGCGGCCGAGCGCGTAGAGGTGGCCCTCGACCGCCTCGGCGCCCTCGATGCCGTGGAGGGACCGGTGCCCCTCGAGGTGTTCGCCCGCACCCTCACCCTCGAGCTGGAGAGTGACCTCGGCCGGGTGGGCCGCTTCGGCGACGGCGTGCTGGTCGGCTCCGTCGAGATGGGCACCGGGCTCGACCTCGACCTCGTCGTGGTGCTCGGCCTGGCCGAAGGGTCCTTTCCGTCCACCGTGCGGGACGACTCCCTCTTACCCGATCACGAGCGGCACCGAACCGGCGGCGAGCTGGGCCTGCGGGCCGACCGGGTGGAGCGCCAGCACCGCCACCTCCTAGGTGCGCTGGCGGGGGCCCGGCGCCAGCTGCTCTGCGTGCCCCGGGGGGATCTGCGTCGCAGCGTGGAGCGGGTGCCCTCGCGCTGGGTGCTCGACCTTGCGTCCTCCCTCGCCGGCCGGCGCTGGTGGCCCGCCGACCTCCACGCCGCAGTTGAGCCGTGGGTCACCCACGTCGCCTCCTTCGATGCCGGGCTGCGCACCATGGCGGTGCCCGCTACGGGCCAGGAGCACCGGCTGCGCTCGCTGCTCGCCACCGGGGGTTCGCTCGCCGACACCGACGACGCTGCCACCCTCGCCGGCCACGCTGTCCTCACCGCCCGGCGGAGCGGTGACTTCACTCGCTTCGACGGGAACCTGGTGGGCTTGGGGGTGCCGTCCCCGGTCGACGGCATCACCTCCCCCACCCGGCTGGAGCGCTGGGCGAGCTGCCCCCACGCCCACCTCGTGCAGGATCTCCTCAAGGCCCCGCCGGTGGAGAACCCCGAGGACAACCTGATGATCACCGCCCTCCAGAAGGGCCGCCTGATCCACCAGATCCTCGAGGACTTCGTGGGCGAGGTCCTGGCCCGCCCCGAGGCCGAGCGCCCGAGCGCTGGCGATTCCTGGACAGCGGCCGATCGGGCGCGCCTGCAGGACATCGGCGCGCAGCGGTGCAACGAGGTGGCGGCCCAGGGGCTCACCGGGCGGCCCATCTTCTGGAAGCGCGATCGACGCCGCATCCTCGCCGACCTCCACCGGTTCCTCGACGACGACCAGCGCCACCGCGCGGCCACCGGCACCGTCCCTGTCGCAGTGGAGCTCGGGTTCGGGTTCGGGGTCGACGGCGAGCTCCCGGCCGTCGAGGTGGCGTTGCCCGACGGGCGGGTGCTGCGGGTGCGGGGTCGGGCCGACCGGCTCGATCGGGCTGCGGACGGCACCCTGCACGTCGTCGACTACAAGACGGGCAAGGCCGACCGCTACAAGAACCTGAGCGAGTCCGACCCCATCGCCGGGGGCACCCGCCTCCAGCTACCGCTCTACGGCCTGGCCGCCCGGCTGGCGGACAGCCGACCCGGCGCCCCCGTCCGGGCCGAGTACTGGTTCCCCACCACCCGCGGGAAGTTCGCCCGCCACGGCTACGACGTCACCGACGAGGTCCTGGCCGAGACGCAGGCCACCCTCGGCGTCATCGTGGGCGGCGTCGAAGCCGGCGTGTTCCCGCCCCATCCCGACAGCAACGCCACCTTCTTCTACGTCGCCTGCCCCGTGTGCGACCCGGACGGCCTCGGCACCGTCGAGCTGCGCCGCCACTGGGAGCGCAAGCGCCGAGACCCGGCTCTGGCCGCCTACGCCATGCTGGCCGAGCCCCTCGACGATGACGAGAACGGGCCCGCGTGAGCACCGCCACGCCTCCCGACCAGGTCGCGCGCGACCGGATCCACGACGATCTCGACACCACCCTCTTCGTGGAGGCGGGGGCCGGGTCCGGCAAGACCACGGCCCTCGTCGGCCGGGTGGTGGCTCTGGTGACCTCGGGCGTCGAGCTCAGGCACATCGCCGCCATCACCTTCACCGAGAAGGCCGGCGCCGAGCTGCGCGACCGCGTGCGGCGCGACCTCCACGAGCACATCCAAGATCCCACCACCAGCGCCGAAGCGGCGGCGCGGTGCGACGCCGCCATCGGCCAGCTCGACGGCGCCGCCATCGGCACCCTCCACGCCTTCGCCCAGCGCATCCTCACCGAGCACCCCGTGGAGGCCCAGCTGCCCCCGAGGGTCGACGTGCTCGACGAGGTCAGCTCCGGCATCGCCTTCGACCGTCGCTGGAGCCGCGTCCTCGACGACCTCCTCGCTGACCCCGCCCTCGAGCGCACCCTGCTGCTCCTGAACGCAGCCGGCGTCGACCCCAAGAAGCTCCGGTCCCTGGCCCTCGCCTTCGACGGCTCGTGGGACCTCGTGGACGACCGGGTGCCCGCCGAGGCCGCCCAGCCGCCGGCTGTGGCCGATGCGGTGCCGAAGGTGCTGGCCGAGATCGGCGCCCTTCAGCAGCTGGCCGACCACTGCATCGACCCCACCGACAAGCTCCTCGCCCGCATCCACGAGATCGGCGACTTCGGCTCGCTCCTGGAGAGCGTCGGCGACGACGACCTCGACGTGCTCGAGCTGCTCGCAGAACCGCGCAAGCTCACGGCCAGCAACCTCGGTCGGGTCGGCTCGTGGAGCGGCGGCAAGGGCGATGTCGTCGAGCAGATCACCGCGATCGCCGAGGCGGTGGACGCGGTCAAGGGCACGGTGCTGCAGGCGTGTGCCCGTCACCTCGGCTCGGCCATGCGCCGTCACACCCTCGACGCCGCTCGCCAGCGTCGCCAGGCCGGCCAGCTCGAGTTCCACGACCTGCTGGTGCTGGCCCGCCAGGTGCTGCGCGACCCGGCACAGGGGCCCATCGTGCGAGCGTCGCTGCGCGACCGGTACCAGCGCCTGCTCCTCGATGAGTTCCAGGACACCGACCCGATCCAGATCGAGCTGGCTGTGCGCATCGCCTGTGCGGACCCCGCCACCGCCGACGGGGACGGCTGGCTCGACGTCGACGTCGAGCCCGGCCGCCTGTTCGTGGTGGGCGACCCCAAGCAGTCGATCTACCGCTTCCGCCGAGCCGACATCAGCACCTTCCTGGAGGCCAAGGCGCGCTTCGCCGGCGACGCCGGTGGGTCCGTCGAGCTTTCCGCCAACTTCCGCACCGTCGAGCCCATCATCGACTGGGTGAACATCACCTTCGCCATGCTGATGGCCGAGGCCACCGACGTCGAGGTGCCGCACCCCTCCCAGCCCACCTACGCCGCCCTCGCCGCCCAGCGTCCCGCACCGCCCAGCGGTCCGCCCATCGCCGTGCTGGGCGCCACGGTCCACCCACCCAAGACCAAGGCCGACGTGGTGCGCTCAGCCGAAGCTCGCGACGTCGCCCACGCCGTCACCATCGCCATGGCCGAAGGCTGGCCGGTGCGCGACGGCGACGACGGCTGGCGCCCGCCGAGGCTCGGGGACATCACCATCCTGGTGCCCGCTCGCACCTCGCTGCCGTTCCTCGAAGATGCGCTGGGCGCCGCCCGCATCCCCTTCCGGGCCGAGTCCAGCTCCCTCGTGTACGCCAGCCGGGCCGTGCGGGACCTGATGATGGTGCTGCGAGCCGCCGACGACCCCACCGACCACCTGCGCATCGTCTCGGCTCTGCGCACCCCGCTCCTGGGCTGCGGCGACGACGACCTGTTCCGCCACAAGGCAGAGGCCAAGGGCACCTGGACCTACAACGCGCCCACGCCGCCGGACGCCACGGCCAGCCCGGCCGCCGCTGGCCTCGCCTTCCTGCGATCCATCCACGAGGCGCGCCACTGGCAGTCGCCCGCCGAGCTGCTCGACCGCATCGCCCGTGACCGTCGGGCCCTCGAGCTCGGGTTCGCCGACGGACGGCCGCGTGACGTGTGGCGGCGACTGCGGTTCGTGATCGACCAGGCTCGGGCGTGGAGCGAGGCCACCGGGGGCAGCCTGCGGGCGTACCTTCGCTGGGTCGACCAGCAGACCGTGGAGGGGGCGCGAGTCACCGAGTCGGTCCTCCCGGAGACCGACGACGACGCCGTGCGCATCATGACCATCCACGCCGCCAAGGGCCTGGAGTTCCCGATCACGATCGTCTCGGGGCTCTCCACCGGCTCGCGCACGCAAGCCAACCCCGTCGACGTCCACTTCCCCCGAGACGGTGGAGCGGTGGGGTACAAGCTCGGCAAGGACGTCACCACCGAGGAGTTCGACGCCTGGAAGCCCATCGACGAGCAGATGGGCTACGACGAACGCATCCGCCTCCTCTACGTCGCCTGCACCCGGGCCTGCGACCACCTGGTCGTGTCGCTCCACCGCGTGCAGCGCATGAGCGAGCCGAAGAAGGCGAGCAACCGGACCAACGCCGAGCTCCTCCTCGCCGGCATGGGCGGCGACCTCGTCGGCGGTCTGCCCGACCTCAGCGGCGAGACCGTCCCCTTGCTCACCGACCCGGCGGCCCAGCCGGCCGCGCCGCCGCCACTGGCGGAGTGGCGGGCTGAGCGCGCCGCCGCTCTTGCCGCCGCCAGCCGACCCGGCGCGGTCGCCGCCACCGCCCTCACCGACGAGGGCGGTCCCGACGGCGCCACCGACCTCACGGTCGACGACCCGCTCCGGCCGGCGGCGCCCGAGGGCCCCCAGCAGGGGAACCTCTTCGAACCCGCCAACGACCCCAGTGCCGACGGTGATCCCGGGCCGCTGGAGCCCGAGGTCGACCTCGGCTTGCAGAAGCGCCCCCGTGACCTCGACCTCCCCCCGTGGCTGAAGGGGCGTTACGGCACCGCCATCGGTCGGGCCGTCCACGGCGTCCTGCAGACCATCGACCTGGCCAGCGGCGCCGGCCTCGACGACGCCGTGGCCGTCCAGAGCCAGGCCGAAGCCGTGCCCGACCGGGCCATGGTGGTGAGGCGGCTG
>JBDSUN010000169.1:0-17218 GCA_039927735.1 Acidimicrobiales bacterium
AGGCCGGATCCCTCGCTCCAGGAGTCGCACCACGGCCAGGCCTGACGCGTGGGCGAAGTCGTCCCGCCGGGCGTCGGGGGCGGGCGGCGACGACGAGCCCGGCAGCGCCATGCCGAGGGCCTCGGCCACCGACGCCATGGTGTTGGCGGTGAACATGCCGGCGCAGCTGCCCTCGCTCGGGCAGGCGCCACGCTCGATGGCGTCGAGCTCCGCATCATCGATGGTGCCGGCGGCGTGGGCGCCCACCGCCTCGAACACCGACACGATGTCGGTGGCCTTTCCCTTGTGCGAGCCCGGCCGGATCGATCCGCCGTAGACGAACACCGTAGGCAGGTTGACGCGAGCCGCAGCCATGAGCATGCCAGGCAGGCTCTTGTCGCAGCCGGCGAGGGTGACCATCCCGTCGAAGCGCTCGGCGTGCATCATCGCCTCGACGGAGTCGGCGATGATCTCCCGGCTCACCAGCGACGCCCGCATGCCCTCGTGGCCCATCGAGATCCCGTCGGACACGGCGATGGTCATGAACTCGATCGGGTAGCCGCCGGCCTCGCGCACGCCCACCTTGGCGCGCTTGGCCAACCGGTCCAACGGCATGTTGCAGGGCGTGACCTCGTTCCACGACGAGGCCACGCCCACCTGCGGCTTCTCCCAGTCGTCATCGGTCATCCCGATGGCTCGCAGCATGGCCCGGGCGGGCGCTTTGCTGGGCCCGTCGGTGACCTCTCGGCTCCGCGGCTTGATGTCAACGGGTGTCTCGCCCTGCTGGTCGCTCATGGCGGGCAGGCTACCGACGTGCCCGCAGCCGTCCCCAGCCAGATCCTCGCCGGCCGCAGGGCGACGTCGTGACGGAGCCCGGCGCGCCTGACGACGGACGGGGGCCGGTCCGAGCGGCCTTGGCCCGCCGCAGCCAGCACGACCGCGACATCGTGCGCCTGGCCGTGCCCGCCTTCGCCGCCCTGGCGGCCGAGCCGCTGTACGTGCTCGCCGACACGGCGGTGGTGGGTCGCATCGGCACGCCGGAGCTGGCCGGCCTGGCGGTGGCGTCTGCCGTGCTGCTGACGTTCCACTCCCTGTCGATCTTCCTGGCCTACGGGACCACCGCTTCGGTGGCCAGACGCGTCGGCGCGGGCGACCGGGTTGGCGCCGCCGATGATGCCCTGCAGTCCCTGTGGCTCTCCCTCTTGCTGGCGTCCGTGGCCGTCGTGGCCGGAGCGGCGTTCGCCGAGCCACTGCTCCGGGCCCTCGGAGCCGACGGTGAGGTGCTCGCCCACGGGCTCCTCTACCTGCGCATCAGCCTGCTCGGTCTTCCCGCCTTGCTCCTGACCCTGGCCGGTACCGGCTGGTTGCGTGGCATCCAGGACACCCGCACGCCCGTGGTGGTGGCGCTCGGCACAGCCCTGGCCAACCTCGTGCTGGAGAGCATCCTGGTGTTCGGGCTCGGCTTCGGCATCGGCGCCTCCGCGGCGTCGACGGTGCTGGTGCAGTGGGTGGGAGCCGCCGTCTACACCCGGTCCGTGCTCCGGGGGGCGGCCAACGAGCGGGTGAGCCTCCGGCCGCACGTGGCCCGGATCGGCGCCTTGGCCCGGATCGGTCGGGACCTGATCATCCGCACCGCCGCTCTCCGGGCCTCGCTCCTGATTGCCACCGCGGTCGCCGCTCGGCTCGGCACCGTCGACCTGGCCGCCCACCAGATCTCCTTCGAGGTGTGGAGCTTCCTGGCCCTCAGCCTCGACTCGGTGGCCATCGCCGGCCAGGCCCTCGTCGGCAACCACCTCGGCGCTGGCCGCGCCGCAGTCGCCCGAGCCGCCGGCAACCGCATGCTGGCCTGGGGAGCCGCCCTCGGTGTGGTGGCTGCCATCGCCGTGATGGCCAGCCGTGGCCTCCTGCCGAGCGCGTTCACCGAGGACCGAGCCGTGCGCGACCTCACCGCCTTCATCCTCCTCTGGGTCGCCGTCCTCCAACCGATCAACGGCGTCGTCTTCACCCTCGACGGCCTCCTCATCGGCGCCGGCGACCAGCGCTACCTCGCCCGGTCCATGGTCGCCGCCCTCGCGTGCTTCGCGCCCGTAGCGGCCATGGTCCTTCTGTTCGACCTCGGCATCGGCTGGCTCTGGGCCGCCCTCGGAGTCCTCATGATCGCCCGCCTAGCCACCCTCGCCACCCGCTGGCGCACCGACACCTGGGCAACCTGACCCGAATGAGACCTCTGTAGATCTGGGCGTCCCGCATCGGCACTTGCGCGACTGGGCGCGGGTCCTTCGGTGCTTCGGGTGCGCGATGCTCGCGTCGTCCCAGCAGGTCCGACCGGGAGACCGATGAGAAGTGGCGGCGGCGCCGGTCTGATCACGGTCCGCCAGGCGCCTGCGACCGCAGCAAGGGAGAGCAACCCCCCATGAGACCGCTTCGATACTCGATCAACGTCACCCTCGACGGCTGCTGCGATCACCAGGGGATCATCCCGGACGAGGAGCTGCATCGCCATCACGCCGCCAACCTGGAACAAGCCGACGCCCTTCTGCTCGGCCGGGTGACCTACGAGATGATGGAGGCGGCGTGGCGGCAGTCGGCGACGGGAACGTGGCCTGAGTGGATGGCTGATTGGATGCTTCCCTTCGCCCGGACGATCGACAGCGCGAAGAAGTACGTCGTGTCGAGCACCTTGGGCCACGTCGATTGGAGCGCGGAGCTCGTGCAGGGTGACCTGGGCGAAGCCGTTCAGCAGCTCAAGCAGGAGCCAGGCAACGGCTTGTTCACGGGAGGCGTGACCCTCCCGCTGGCCCTGGCGGATCTGGGATTGATCGATGAGTACGAGTTCGTCGTGCACCCCGTCCTTGCTGGCCGCGGGCCGACGTTGTTCGCCGGCCTGCGCGAGCGGCTCGAGCTGAAGCTCGTGGGGCGCCAGGAGCTCCGGTCGGGGGCGGTGGCTCTGACCTACCAGCCCAGTCGAGTCACGGGCTGAGCGCGACTCGGGGGCGATAGGGGTGGCCGTCACGCGCCCGGATCCGGAGATCTCCGGCGCCCGGTACTACGGCTCCCAGAGGTCGACGGTCACCGCTTCTATCTGGCCGGTCTCGTTGACGTAGAGGTCGACGGTCCACCAACGGAGGCAGCTGTCGTTCCCGATGTCGGGCTGCACGCTCACCCGGGTGAGGTGGGCAACCGCGTCGGGGGGTGGCACCGGCGGGCTCGCGCAGTGCGGGTGCTCGCCTACGGTCACGACGGTGCTCGTGGCCCCGGCGGCCACGTCCAGGGCGGAGAAGGGTCCGCTGTAGGCCCGGAACTGCGCCTCGTCGATGACCCAGGCCGCCGGGTCGGCGAGCTGTGTGCGGCTTCGGGTCTGCTGGAGCTCGCTGCCCAACCCCAGGTGGACCTCCTCCGCGAGGGGAAGCCGATCGACGGCATCGGCGCTGGGATCGCCGGCAAAGCGGAGAAAGTCCCTCACGATGTTCTCGGCAGGCACGCCATCGCCTGGATCGGTCGAGGCGCCAGCCCGCCACCGGACCCCATCCGGCTCGCAGAAGGACGTGCTCGCCGCTAGGCCGTCGAACACGCAGCTTCCGTCCACGAGCACCCGACCGCCGATCGGTCCTCCGAGATCTATCTCGTAGGGCACCGCTTCGTTCCCCTGGCAGGTGAAGGTGGCGCCAGGGCCAGCAGCCTCGACGGTGAACGTCAAAACCACCTCGGTGTCCGTCGTGGTCACCCCCGGGCGCAGGACCTTTCCGGTCGAACCGCCGTGACAGCCAAGCCGGGTCACGCTGGCCGTCAACGCCGAGTCGGTGGAGGAAGGCGGAGCGGCTGGGTCGATCGCCCACACGGCGGGATCGCCTGGCTCAGGGCCCCGCGGCACGCCAGCCCCGGGAGGTGGGCCGGCCGACACGGTCTCGTCGTTGCGTCGATCCAGCAACGTCAGGGATGCGGCCAAGAGCCCGACGATCAGCAGGCCCGACACAGCTCCGGCAACGGCGACCCTCCGACGGCGTCGGGTGCGCCCTTGGCGGGTGGTCCTCTGCAAGGCAACGTCCGTGTCGACCGCTACTTCGGGGAGGCGGAACGAGCTCAGGAGCTCATCAGCGTCCATCGGGCATCTCCTCGGAGTGTCTCTCGAGCAGGACGGCGAGGGCGCCACGAGCTCGGTGCAGGTGAACGCGGACCATCAAGTCGTGCCCGGCCGACGCAATGCTGGCGCAGCCTTCAGACTGGCGAGCATCTCGCCTCCGAGGCCTGCAACAGGCTGACAAAGCGTCCGATCAGGTCGCCGCGAGTCAGCTCTACGACCAGGCGATGGCATCCCGTCTCGGGGACGTCAACCGTGAGCGATCCATCCGCTCTTGCGGCCGCCGCCTCCTCCAGTGGTGCATCGTCATCCTCGGCTGATGAAAGCGAGTAGCGCACATCGAACGCTGACGGCACGTCGACCTCGACGCGTCCATCGGTGCGGGAGACGGCCGGTTCGCGTCCGAACTGCACGTAGCCATCGGCGCTGTAGCCGCACCCGTGGTGGTTGATGAAGACAAGATCCATCGGTGTTCTGGTCTGCTCGGCAACCAGCTCAGGCGCAGGCACCCTAAATGCTTCGTCGTTGCACTCGCGCCGATCGGGCAACCGCCGATCGGCGCCGTCAGCGCCGTCGGCCGTCTCGCCCGCCGAGCACGACGCCACCACGAGTGTGAGCAGCGTGGCCGCGCGGACCCTTCCAACGGAGATGGGACGGCTCGTGCGTTCTGGACGTGCTTGACGCGGCATCTGGTTCCCCCGAGAGCACCACCCTGGCAGAGCGCTCATGCTGCCGGATCTGTGGGCGCCGTGCAGGAACGGACGTCGAGGAACGCGTCCCTCCGGCAGAACGGCGACAGGTCACGGGCAGGGCGCGGGCGGCCGCGTCGATGTCGCGCTCAGGTCAGGTCGGCCCAGGCCTGGAGGATGGCGGCGGCCATGGGCTTGGGCTGGCTGAGGTAGGCGCAGTGGCTGCCAGGGATCTCGTCAGGCTGGGTGCCGAGCCGGTCGTGGACCACACCTCGCATCCACTCGGGTGGGAAGAAGCGGTCATCCATGCAGAGGAGGAAGCGGGTGGGCACGTCAGGCCATGCGGCCAAGGGCCAGGGCTCCTCCATTGGCGTTCCCGACTGGTCGCGCGATGGGCCGGCCGCCTCCAGAACATCGGGTGGCACGTCGTGGGTGAACAGCGTCTCGTCGCTGTTGTCGGGGAGGCCCGGCGCCACGGCGTGGCCGGTGTTGGCCCACCAGTCACCGCCGGTCTCGCCTGGCTTCGGGATCATCGCCGTCACGAGGACGATGAGCTCGACCGGCACCCGGTCGGCCACCAGCGGAGCCGTCAAGCCGCCGAGCGACTGCGCCACCACCACGAGGTCCGTTCGGTGGCCGCCGAGCGCGTCGACGACGGCATCGACGTACTCCGCGAGCCCGGCGGCATCGTCGTCGCAAGGCAGGTCGACCGCCACCGTGTCGTGGCCGGCGGCGCGGAGCGCGGCCGACACCAGGTCCCAGTCCGAGGCGCGCCCGCCGGCGCCGTGGATCAGTACGAACGTTGCCATCAGCGATTCCGACGACCAGCTCGGCGCGTTCTCATCGGCTACGGCTCGAGGTCAGAGGCCACACGCCTGGGTGCGGTAGGCGCCCACGCGCACGCCGGCGTCGGCGAAGGCGGGATCGTTGACGGCCTCGATGACCTCCCCGCTCGACGGGCTGGCGGCGAGAGCGTCGAAGTCGTAGTCGACCGCCGCCAGGGCGGCATCGAGCGACACCATGCCGTCGGCCACCAGCGCCACGTCCGCCCGGATCTCGTCGGGTGCCAGCTCGGCCGCCTGCACGAGCAGGTCGACGAGCTGCTGGAAGGCGGAGGCGACCGCCGCCGGCTCCCCCTCGACGCCACCGAGCACGGTGGCCAGGTCGACGTCGTCGAGGAGGTCGCAGAACGGTGAGCCGACGTCGGCGGTGAAGGTCGGTGCCCTGGCCGTAGTGGTGGTCGTGGCGTCCGCCGCCGCCGTCGTGGTGGCCGCGTCGTCGGCCGGCTCGCGTCCGAGCACGACGCCAGCAGCCCGGCTACGACCACTGCGGCGGTCAGCCGACGGATCAGAGCCCGGCCTTGGACCGCAGGAGGGCGGTGGCGGCCTTGCCGTCGGCCTGCCCCTTGGAGGCCTGCATCACCTTGCCCATGAAGAAGCCGACCAGCTTGCCCTGGGCCTTGTCGTCGCCGGCGCCGAGCTGCGACCACTCGTCGGGGTGAGCGGCGATCACCCCATCGAGGATCGCCGTGAGGGCATCGGAGTCCAGCGCCTCGAAGCCCTTGGCCTTGGCCACATCGCCTGGTGACGCGCCGGTGGCGACGACCTCGGCCAGCACGGTCTTGGCCTGGGTGGCCGTCAGCTCACCGCCGGTCTCCATCTTGACCAGAGCGGCGAGGTGCTCCGCCGTGAGCGACTCGGCCCCGTCGACGGCCAGGTTGTGCTCGACGTGGGTGAGCACCCGCCCGGCATCGGCGCCCGCCGCGATGGCAGCCATGGCGCGATCGTCGAGGCCGCGCTCCACGGCGATGGCCACGGCCCCGGAGGCAGGGGCACCGCTGGCCATCGCCAGAGCGGTGCGGCGGGCGGCGGGCAGCGCCGGCAGGGCGGCATCGATGCGGGCGATGTCGTCAGTACTGGGCTCGAGGGGCACGAGGTCCGGCTCCGGGAAGTACCGGTAGTCGTCAGCGTCTTCCTTGATCCGAAGGGTGCCGGTGCGACCGGCGGCTTCGTCCCAGTGGCGGGTCTCTTGGCGCACGGTCTCCCCTGCATCGAGGAGGTCGATCTGGCGCAGGGCCTCGTGGTCGATGGCCCGCCCGAGGGAGCGCAGCGAGTTGAGGTTCTTGATCTCGCAGCGGGTGCCCCACGGCTCGTCGAGCTTGTGGACCGACACGTTGGCGTCGACCCGCATCGAACCCTCCTGCATCTTGGCGTCGCTCACCCCGGTGGCCAGGAGGATGGAACGGAGCTCGGTGACGTACTCCCGCGCCTGGTCGCTGGTGCGCATGTCGGCCTCGGAGACGATCTCCACCAGCGGGACGCCAGAGCGGTTGTAGTCCACCAGGCTGTGCTGGGCGTCGTGGACGCGACCGCCTCCGCCGACGTGGGTGAGCTTGCCGGTGTCCTCCTCGATGTGGGCGCGCGTGACGCCCACCCGGAGCCCTGACGGCAGGTCGAGCAGGCCTCCCTGGTTGGTGGGCAGGTCGTATTGGGTGACCTGGTAGTCCTTCGGCTGATCCGGGTAGAAGTAGTTCTTCCGGGCGAACACCGATCGGGCCACATCGCACTGGAGTGCGCGTCCGAGGCGCATGGCCATCTCCACCGCCACCTCGTTCAGGACCGGGAGCGAGCCCGGCAGCCCCAGGCAGGTGGGGCAGGTGTTGGCGTTCGGCTCGTCGCCGAAGTGGTTCGGGCAGGCGCAGAACAGCTTCGTCTCGGTGGCCAGCTCGCAGTGGACCTCGAGGCCGATCACCATCCCCCAGCCGTCGGGCAGGACGTTCACGAGATGGCTCCTTCGAGGGCGGCGGCCACTCGGAACATGGTGACCTCGTCGAGGGCGTCGGCCATCACCTGGATGCCGACCGGGAGCCCGTCGTCACCCGTGCCGAAGGGCACGGACACGGCCGGATGGCCGGCCAGGTTGGACGGGATGGTGCACACGTCGTTGAGGTACATGGCCAGCGGATCCGCCTTGGCGCCGAGGGTGAAGGCGGTAGTGGGTGACGTGGGTGACAGCAGCACGTCACAGCGCTCATAGGCAGCCTGGAAGTCACGCAGGATCAGCGTGCGCACCTTCTGGGCCTTGCCGTAGTAGGCGTCGTAGTAGCCGGCCGACAGGGCGTAGGTGCCGAGCATGATGCGACGCTCCACCTCGGGCCCGAAGCCGGCGGTGCGGGTGCGGTCGTACATCTCGCCGGTGGTGGGAGCGTCAACCCGCAGCCCGTAGCGGACGCCGTCGTACCGGGCCAGGTTGCTGGAGGCCTCGGCCGGGGCGATGAGGTAGTAGGCGGACAAGCCGTAGATCACCGCCGGCACCGACACCTCCTCCACCTTGGCGCCGGCCGCCTCGAGCGCCTCGGCCGCCGCCTTGGCGCGGGCGGCCACGTCCGGGGCGATGCCCTCGATGTCGAGCAGCTCCTTCACCACGCCCACCCGCAGCCCCTCGACCCCATCACCGAGGTGGTCGAGCACCGAGGGCACCCCTTCGGGGATGGAGGTGGAGTCGGCCGGGTCGTGCCCGGCGATCACCTCGTAGAGCAGGGCGGCGTCGGCGACCGTGGCGGCGAAGGGACCGATCTGGTCGAGGCTGGAGGCGAAGGCAACGAGGCCGTAGCGGCTCACCCGCCCGTAGGTGGGCTTCATGCCAACGACGCCGCAGAGCGCAGCGGGCTGACGGATCGACCCGCCCGTGTCCGAGCCCAGCGCCAGCGGCGCGAACCCAGCGGCCACCGCCACCGCACTGCCGCCGGAGGAGCCGCCCGGCACCTTGGTGGGGTCGTGCGGGTTCTTGGAGGGACCGAAGGCGGAGTTCTCCGTCGACGAGCCCATGGCGAACTCATCGAGGTTCGTCTTGCCCACGCTGATGGCTCCAGCGGCCGCGAGCTTCTGCACGACGGTGGCGTCGTAGGGCGGCTTCCAGCCCTCCAGGATCTTCGACGAGCAGGTGGTGGGGATCCCGGTGGTGCAGAGGTTGTCCTTCAGAGCGACGGGCACGCCGGCCAGTGGGCCGGGGTCCTCCCCTGCCGCCACCCTGGCATCGACGGCGTCGGCGGCGGCCAGCGCCTCGTCGCCGGTGACGAGGTTGAAGGCGTGCAGCTCGGCCTCGCGTCCGTCGATGGCGGCCAGGTGCTCCTGGACGACCGACCGGGCGCTCCGCTCGCCGGCGCGCACGGCCGCGGCGATCTCGTGGGCGGTCACGGCGCGTCGCCCAGCACGGGCGGGACGCGGAACATGCCGCCCTCGGTCGAGGGCGCCTGGGCGAGGACCGCGTCCCGGACACCGGCGTCCCGCGGCACGTCGGGCCGCCACACGTTCTTGAGCGGGTAGGGGTGCGAGGTGGGGGGGACGTCGGCCAGGTCGAGGGCCTCGACGTCGGCGGCGTGGTCGAGGATGGCGGCCAGCTGCGGCGTGAAGACGTCGATCTGCTCGTCGGTCAGCTGCAGCCGAGCCAGCTTGGCGACGTGGACGACCTCATCACGCGACAGCGATGCCATAGGCCGGCCATCGTAGGGGTGAGGGGTTCGGGCTCCGAACTGTGATCCGGGTCAGTGGCGAGCGTCACGCCACATCTGGAGCATGGTCGGCCCGCCGTCGATGCGGATCTCGCCCATGTCCACGAACCCCTGGCGGTAGTAGAGACTGCGGTTCCTCGGGTTGGTCCACTCGAGGTAGCACGGCGCCCTCTCGGCATCGGCCCGCTCGAGCACCGGCTGCAGGACCGCCGCCCCCAGCCCTCGCCCCTGCTGCTCGGGCAACGTGCTCACCACGTTGAGGTACCAGTGCGGGTCCTTGGGGTGAGCGTCGTGCATGGCCGCACCGAGGATGCCGAACCGGGCCATCTCGTCGTCGCTGAACGGGCTCGGGTCCTCGGACATGGCTGGCTCGTCGGCAGACAGTCGGTCGCTGGCCGTCACGGCGTCGCCGAAGGTGGGGTCGCGCCAGAAGGCAGCGCTGTCCGATCCGGCGAGGTGGACGACGCCACGGTCCGGGAGCATGTCGTCGACCATCCCGCCGAACACGATCATCAGCTTGCTGAGGCGGGTGGCGTCGTCCTGGAGGGCCCAGGACAGCACCGGATCGTCGTAGAAGCCGGTCGCCGCGATCCGAGCGAGGAGGTCGCGATCCTCGAGGGTGGCGGGGCGGACGTCGGTCATGGCGGGCAACGTAGCGGCGCTCGCTCAGACCTCGGAGCGGAGCTTGAACATGGCCCCGGTGCTGTCGGCCACGGTGGCGATCCGGCCGTAGGGCGTGTCCTCCGCGGCCATGATCGTCGAGCCTCCAAGCTGCTCGACCTTGGCCACCGCAGCATGGGCGTCGGCCACGGCGAAGTAGACGGACCAGTGGGCGGGCACGCCCTCAGGGAGGAAGGCGGAGGCATCCATGATGCCGGCGTGCTCGCCGTCCGCCACGTCGAGCGTCGTGTAGCGGAACCCGGGCTCGTCGGCGGCGACCTGCGGGTCCCAGCTGAACACATCCCGGTAGAAGGCCACGCTCGCCTCGTAGTCACGGGTGTGCAGCTCGAAGTGGCACGGGGCGCCCTCGGTGGCGACCAAGCCGCCGCGATGCTGGCCGGGCTGCCACATCCCGATGGCCGCGCCACCGGCATCGGCCAGCACGGCCATGGTGCCGAGGTCACCGACGGCCATGGCCTCGACGAAGACGGGAGCCCCGTGCGCCTTGGCCACCTCCACCGTCTTTGCGGCGTCGTCGACGGCGAGGTAGACCGACCACACGTCGGGCATCCCCGCCTCTTGGGCAGCCATGAGGCCGGCGACCCGATCGTCGCCCTTCGAGAAGTTGGCGTAGCCCCCGAACTCCTCGTTCGGAGCCTCAGCTGTCCAGCCGAAGAGCTCGCCGTAGAAGGCCCGGCTCTTGTCGGTGTCAGACGACATCAGGTCGACCCAGCAGGGGGCACCGGTGGGGACGCTCTGGCGGATGGTCATGGAAGGCTCCTTCGTCGTGGTGGGCAGCTCGTCGCCCATCCGACGATGGTGCGATCGCGAAGTCATCGGACCGTGCGGCGCCTAGCCGCAGCACACTCCCGGGCCGGAGTGCTAGCCAAGGTACGAAGACGTCACTCGAGCGCAGAGGAGCCACCTTGACCAACCTTCCTGACCGCCCCAACACCGCTCTGCTGGTGATCGACGTGCAGAACGACGTCGTCGCCAACGCCCATCGGCGGGACGACGTGATCGCCAACATCAGGACCCTGGTCGACGACGCCCGAGCCCGGGAGGTCCCGGTGATCTGGGTGCAGCACCAAGACGACGACCTCCCCGAGGACAGCGATGGCTGGCGGTACGTGCCCGAGCTCCCTCGCCAAGAGGCAGAGCCCCTGGTGCACAAGAGCTTCGGGGATTCGTTCGAGGACACCACGTTGGAGTCCGAGCTCGATCGGCTCGGTGTGGGTCGACTCGTCGTGACTGGTGCGCAGAGCGATGCCTGCATCCGCTCGACGATCCACGGCGCCTTCACCCGTGGCTACGACACGGTCCTCGTCAGCGATGCCCACACCACCGAGGACCTCTCCGAGTACGGCCTCCCACCCGCCGACAAGGTGATCGCCCACATGAACATGTACTGGACCTGGCAGGACGGCCCCGGACGCACGGCCAGCGTCATCGAGACCGCCGAGGTCGACTTCTCCGGCCGCCCGTGAGGCAGGAGCTGGTCGACCTGTCGGACCAGGTGTGGAAGCGGACCCGAGCGCGCCTGGAGGGGCTGACCGACGAGGAGTACTTCTGGGAACCGGCCCCGGGATGCTGGACCGTCCGGAAGCGTGACGACGGCATCTGGGCCGACGATGGGGCCCTCCCTCCTCCAGATCCCGAACCGTTCACGACCATCGCGTGGCGCCTTTGGCACGTCATCGACATGTACGGCGAGGACCGGGCTCCGAAGTGGCTGGACGTACCCGCCCAGGGCCCGCCGATCGGTCTCGACGACCCCGCCGGTGCACCACCGGCCACCGCCGAGGATGCGCTCCGGCTGCTCGAACGTGCGCATGACCGCTGGGACGCTCACCTGGCCCTCGCGGACGAAGACGGGCTCCGCGCGCTGATCGGACCGGTGGGCGGTCCCCACTACGCGGAGCGCACCCGAGCCGCGTTCGTCCTGCACATGCTCGACGAGTTCATCCACCACGGCGCCGAGATCGCGCTGCTGCGAGACCTCTGGCGCTGGCAGCACACCGTGGCCGACGATCCCGTCGCCGAACGGATCATGCGTGGCGACACGAGCCTGCTCGACGAGCTCGGCGCCGACGACCTGACTGCGCACCTCGTCGACCACGCCGCCAGCTACGGACGCTGGGCCCTCGTGACCGACCTGCTGCATCGTGGCGCACCCATCACCCGGACCGGCCGCACTCCGCTGCACCTGGCGGCAGGCGCCGGCGAGCTCGCCGTGGTCAAGACGTTGCTCGACCACGGCGCCGACCCGACGGTCACCGATCCCGTGTTCCACGCCACCCCGCTCCAATGGGCAAAGTTCCTGCACAGGCCCGCGGTCGTCACGCACCTCACGGAACGAGGAGCCGAACACGGCGATCGTGGCGACCCCGTCCTCGAGTGACCTCGGAGCTGCCGCCACGCCCAGATCCGGCGGGAACGACGGCTCACCCGCTTCACCGGCGCCGAGGGTGCCCGGCACCTTGATCTCCGTGGTGTGAGTGAGCGCTCACTCCGGTATCGTCGGGTGCCGTGGTGGACGTCGTGGAACGGAAGCGGGCCAGTGCCCTGCCGGCCGAGGAGCGGCGGTCCGCCATCATCGAGGCCACGCTCCCGCTCCTGCTCGAGCACGCCGAGATGGTGACCACGCGACAGATCGCCGAGGCGGCCGGAATCGCGGAGGGCACCATCTTCCGGGTGTTCGAGGACAAGGACGCTGCCATCGCCGCCGTCGTCGATGCGGCCTGCGACTCCGCCCTCATCGAAGATGCCTTGCGGGCCCTCGACGCTGATCAACCTCTGGAGGGCCTGCTCACCGGGGCCATCGAGCTGCTGCAGCGACGCACCATCGAGATCTGGCGTCTGCTCTCCAGCGTCGGGCCTCGGTTCCACGACCACGCCCGCCGCCCCATGGACAGTCCCGCGCTCACTGCGCTGTTCGAGGCCCATCGGGACGAGATCACTGTCGCACCGGCCGAGGCCGCCCGGCAGCTTCGAGCGGTGACCCTCGCCGCCACCCATCCGATGCTGAGTGATGCCCCGATGCCGGCCCATCGAGTCGCTCAACTGTTCCTCCACGGCGTGAGCGCCGGCCGCCCATGTTGACCCGCCCGCTGCACGCCCGTCGGTTCCTCCGCCCAGACAACCCGAGGCCGCCGTGCTGATCCGCCTGCTGCGCACCCATCTGCGCCCGTACAAGCGAACGCTCTGGCTCATCGTGGTGCTGCAGGCGGTGCAGACCGCCGCCGCGCTCACCCTGCCCACTCTGAACGCCCAGATCATCGACGAGGGCGTGCTGGCCGGCGACTCCGGCTACATCCGCTCTCGGGGTGACCTGATGCTGGTGTTCGCGCTCATCCAGGTCGTGTTCTCGGTGGCCGCGGTGTGGTTCGGCGCCAAGGTGGCCATGGGCTTCGGTCGCGATCTGCGCGCATCCCTGTTCCATCGGGTCACCGACTTCTCGGCGCGCGAGGTCGGCGACTTCGGAGCGCCATCGCTCATCACGAGGATCACCAACGACGTGCAGCAGGTGCAGATGCTGGTGGTGATGGCCGCCACCATGGCCATCGGCGCTCCGATCGCCATCGTGGTGGGGGTGATCATCGCCCTGCGCCAAGACGTGGGCCTGTCCGTCGTGCTGCTCGTCAGCATGCCGCTGGCGGCCATCGTGCTGGGTGCCATCGTCAGCCAGATGGTGCCGACGTTTCGGCGCATGCAGGACAACATCGATGTCATCAACCGGGTGCTACGCGAGCAGATCACCGGCATCCGGGTGGTGCGGGCCTTCGTGCGCGAGCCGGAGGAGACCGAGCGCTTTGCCCAGGGCAACGACGACCTGACCGCCACCTCGCTGCGAGCCGGCCGGCTGATGTCGTCGATGTTCCCTGTGGTGAACCTCCTCATCAACGGCGCCAGCGTCGGCGTGCTCTGGGTAGGCGCCGGTCGCATCGGTGACGGCGATCTGCAGGTGGGCTCCCTGGTGGCCTACCTCAGCTATCTCGTGCTGATCCTGATGTCTGTGGTGATGGCCACCTTCACCCTCTCCATGGTGCCGCGAGCGGCGGTGTCAGGCGCCCGGATCCAGGAGGTGCTCGACACCCCTCCGTCGGTGGCGCCACCGGCCGAACCGGTGCTGGACATCCCCGAGCGCGGATCGCTCGAGCTCCGAGGCGTGGGGTTCAGCTATCCGGGCGCCGCCGAGCCGGTTCTCACCGACGTCTCCTTCAGCGTCCGGGCCGGCACCACCACGGCCATCGTGGGCAGCACCGGTGCGGGCAAGACCACCCTCATCAGCCTGATCCCCCGGCTGGTGGACGCCACCGAGGGATCCATCCTGATCGACAGCGTAGACGTGCGCGATCTCCGGCTGGAGGACGTCTGGGACCGCATCGGCCTGGTGCCCCAGAAGCCGTACCTGTTCTCGGGGACCGTGGCCAGCAACCTGGAGTTCGGCCGGCCCGACGCCACCGAAGCCGAGATGTGGGAGGCCCTCGAGGTGGCCCAGGCGGCCGACTTCGTCCGGGCCATGCCCGGCGGTCTCGAGGCCCGCATCGAACAAGGCGGCACCAACGTGTCGGGCGGCCAGCGTCAGCGGCTGTCGATCGCCCGTGCCCTCGTGCGCCGACCGGAGATCTTCCTCTTCGACGACTCGTTCTCCGCCCTCGACCTCACCACCGACGCCCGCCTGCGCGCCGCCCTCGCGCCGGCCACCACCGACGCCGCCGTGGTGATCGTGGCCCAGCGGGTGTCGACCATCTCGGCCGCGGACGAGATCATCGTGCTGGAGGATGGCCACATCGTCGGGCGGGGCAGTCACCAGGAGCTGCTCGCCACGTCCCCCACCTACGCCGAGATCGTGCAGTCCCAGATCGGCGAGCGGAGCCCGGCATGACCATCGTCGACGAGCGCACGGATGAGACCGGCGAGACCAAGCCCAACCTCGCCGCCCCCGACACGCGGGCGGCCGGGCGCTGGAACTCGGCGGGCATGCCCACGGAGCGCTCCGCCCGCTTCGGTGACTCGGTGCGCCGCCTGGTGCAGCTCATGGGTCCCGAGCGGCCCATCCTCGCGCTGGTGGCTCTGGCTGCTGCCGCCAGCGTCACGCTCAACGTCCTCGGCCCGCGGGTGCTCGGACGGGCCACCGACGTCATCGTCACCGGTGTGGTGGAACCGGGCGGCATCGACTACGGCCGGCTCAACAGCACCCTGCTGCAGGCGGTGGGCCTCTACGTCGGATCCGCCCTGCTCTCGGTCCTGGTGGCCTTCCTCATCGCCGGGGTGGTGCAGCGCCTCATGCAGCGGCTGCGGGCGTCCGCCGAAGCCAAGGTCCACACCCTCACCCTGCGCCACATCGACGGCCAGCCCCGGGGCGACCTGCTCAGCAGGGTCACCAACGACCTCGACAACCTGGCCCAGAGCCTCCAGCAGACCCTCAGCCAGATGCTCACCTCGGTGCTGCTGCTGCTCGGCGTGGCCGTGATGATGTTCGTGATCTCCCCCTTGCTGGCGGTGGTGGCCCTCACCACCGTGCCGCTGTCGGTCTACGGGATGAAGAAGGTCGCCAGCCGGGCCCGGCCCCGCTACCTCGCCCAGTGGGGCAGCACCGGCGCCCTCAACGGCCAGATCGAAGAGGCCTTCACCGGGCATGCCGTCGTCAAGGCCTTCGGTCACCAGAAGGAGGTGGAGGCCCGGTTCCGCAGGACCAACGACCAGCTCCATGACGCCTCCTTCGGCGCCCAGTTCATGTCGAGCCTCATGCAGCCGCTGTCCATGTTCATGGGCAACCTGCAGTACGTGCTGGTGGCGGTGGTGGGTGGCCTGCGGGTGGCGAGCGGAGCCATCTCCATCGGTGACGTGCAGGCCTTCATCCAGTACTCCCGCACCTTCTCGATGCCGCTCACCCAGCTGGCCTCGATGATGAACGTCTTCCAGTCCGGCATCGCTTCCCTGGAGCGGGTGCTCGAGCTGCTCGACGCGGACGAGCAGGTCCCTGACACAGACGACGGCGAGCCGATGGCTCCGGTGCGGGGCCGGGTGGCCTTCGAGGACGTCTCGTTCTCCTACTCCCCCGACCGACCCCTCATCGAGGAGCTGTCCCTGGTGGCCGAGCCGGGTCAGACGATCGCCATCGTCGGGCCCACGGGCGCCGGCAAGACGACCCTCGTCAACCTCATCATGCGCTTCTACGAGCTGGACGAGGGGCGCATCACCCTCGACGGCCGTGACATCTCGTCGATCCCCCGTCGGACCCTGCGGGAGAACCTCGGGATGGTGCTGCAGGACACCTGGCTCTTCGGCGGCACCATCTACGAGAACATCGCGTTCGGCCGTCCCGAAGCCATGCGCGAGGAGGTGCTGGCTGCGGCCCGGGCCACCTACGTCGACCGCTTCGTCGCCCACCTCCCACTCGGCTACGACACCGTGATCGACGAGGAGGGCGAGAACATCAGCGCCGGGCAGAAGCAGCTGCTCACCATCGCCCGGGCCTTCCTCGCCCAGCCGGCCATCCTGATCCTCGACGAGGCCACCAGCTCGGTGGACACCCGCACCGAGGTGCTCATCCAGGAGGCCATGCACGCCCTGCGGGTGGGTCGCACGAGCTTCGTGATCGCCCATCGCCTCTCCACCATCCGGGGTGCCGACGTCATCCTGGTGATGGAGGAGGGCAGCATCGTGGAGCAGGGCACCCACGATGAGCTGCTGTCCCACGACGGCCCCTACTTCCGCCTCTACAACTCCCAGTTCGCGGCGGCCGCCACCGAGGTCGTCTGAGAACCCTCGCGTGCAGGGTGGGTGATCGGGATGACCGCCACGACGGCCCGGACCCGGTGAGTTCTGCGTGCAGGCGGCGTCCACCCTGATCGTGGAGCCAGATCCGGAGCGGGCGAGGGCGGTGGTCGTCCTCCGACAGCACGACCGGGATGTCCTGCTGGGCCCCGTCTACGGTCCGGACCGATGCGACCTGGGGTTCGTAGAGGACCTGCTGCGGGTGCAGCTGGCCGCCCGGCGCTTCGGCTGGTCCATCCGCCTGACCGAGGTCCGCCCGGACCTGCTCGAGCTGGTCGAGCTGGTGGGGCTGTCCACCGACCTCGTCGACTGAGGGGCGGAGGGTTCAGCGGGCGCGGCGCCGGGCGCGGAGCACGACGTCGTCGACGTGGTGCGAGCCCGAGACGGCGCCGGCCGGACGGGGTCGCTTCTCGTGGACCTCGATGGCCCATGCCGAGGAGTCGGCGAGAGCGGCGGCGACGTCGTCGACCCGCAGGTAGGCGTCGGGGTCGAACGGCCGACTGTGAGCAGCCGTGTCGA
>JBDSUN010000170.1:0-4036 GCA_039927735.1 Acidimicrobiales bacterium
GGGCTCTCCATCGTCGCCCAGGTGGCCGGGCGCTCCATCGGCATCCTGTACTGCCTCCACGGCAGCGTCCATCCGCTCCTGTTCCACCCCGCCTACACCGAGGTGGCCGACCTCCCGATGCCCCAGCGGCTGGCTGCCCTCGCCGATCCGGAACGGAGGCGCCGGCTTGTCGAGGACGTGCCCGACGACGGTGGGTTCTTCCAGCGGGTGGTGCTCGACAAGGTCGGCCGGATGTGGCCAGTGGACGGCCCGGACATCGACTACGAGCCCGACGCCTCCACGTCCGTGGCGGCGGTCGCCGCCGCTCGGAGGACAACCCCCATGGAGGTGCTGGTCGACCAGCTCACGGCCGAGGAGGGCAACGGCATGGTCTACGCCCCCTTCTTCAACTACACCTACGGCGACCTGTCGATGACCTACGAGGCCACCCGCCACCCGCACACCCGCATGGGCCTCTCCGACGCCGGCGCCCACTGCGGTGCCATCTGCGACGGCGGCACCCCCACCTTCATGCTCACGCACTGGGCGCGCGATCGCCGCCGTGGGCCGACGCTCCCGTTGGAGCACGTCGTCCACCGGCAGACCCGGCAGACGGCCGAGCTCTACGGCCTCCGCGACCGCGGTCTCGTCGCCCCCGGCATGCGGGCCGACCTCAACGTCATCGACTTCGACGAGCTCTCCTTCGGCCTGCCCCGGATGGCCTTCGACCTCCCGGCCGGCGGCCGACGACTCGTGCAGCGGGCCCAGGGCTACGCCGCCACCTTCGTGGCTGGGGAGCAGACGGTGGCCGACGACGAGTTCACGGGCGCTCTCCCAGGCCGCCTGATCCGCGGTCCGCAGCGCGCCTGAGGCTCACTCGTCGAGCTCAGCCAGGACCTCGCCGATGATCTTGGTGGCCTGGTGCGGCGGGAGGGGCTCCCCGCCCTCGGCCTCGGCCACCTCGGCGGCGAAGTCCTCGACGGCGTGCACCCCGCCGACCAAGACGTGCCGCAGGGCCTCGCCGCTCGCCTCCGGGTCGTCGAGCGCCTCCACGGCGTCTCCCACCGCATGGTCGGGGTCGGTGGCCACCGCGTGGACGACGGCCATGGCCTCCTCGCGCCCCGTCGCCGTCGACACCGCGGCTTCCCGGTCGGGGTTCTGCTGGGCATCCCACTCCGCCAGCGCCTCGTTGTACCCACCCTCGCCGGGGTGCAGCACGCGGGTGGTCGGCGGCGCCTCCACGGGCTCAGACTCGGCGGCGTCAGCGGCCGTGTCGCTCGAGCGGTCGTCGGGTTCTGCCGGGCGGGCCTGCACGGGAACCACGAGGGTGCCGTCGTCGTTGCGAACGATGTCCATGGTCGTGCTCTACCCAACCCAGTCCGATGTCGACCGTGCGCCTACTCGCCGCAACCGACGCCGGCCTCGAGGTTGGTGATCTCATCGGCCTCCCCGAGGAACGCCGTGATCAGGCCGCCCTCGGCCTCGATCGCCAAGAAGCCCGGGAACGGCTCCTCGGGTGGCACGACCTCGACCGCGCCCGGGTAGAGCTCCTCGGCATCGCTGGCCACCGCACCGAACCCCAAGCCGGTGGCGGTGGCGAGAGCCGGTGGCGCACCGGTGACCCGCCAGCTGAAGAGGTGCTCCCCTGTGCCAACGGCGGTGTCGCCGTCCGTGTGGAGGAGCACCAAGCCGTCCCACTCGACGGCTCGGATCCGGTCGCCGGGGCAGGTGCCATAGGAGCTGAAGGAGGGCTCCCAACCAGTGTCCAGGGTCGGAGCGCCGAGCTCGGCCGTCACCGCCGCGATGGCGACGTCAGGCGTCGCGCCCAGGTCCACCACGCCGAGCCCGTCACCCCGCAGCGCGATGGTCGTTGCGGAGGCCTCCGCCGTCGTGTTGGTCTCAGCCGCGGTGGTCGGCGCCGCCGCCGTCGTCGTCGTCCCGCCGCCAGCATCGTCATCGCCGCTGCAGGCAACCAGCGACGCGGTCAGCAGCAGGCTCAGGCCGAAGGCACGTCGCATCGGCGGGAGGCTAGGGGGGTCACCACGCGGCCCGGAGGATGGCGAGGGCGTCCTCCTCGGACACTGGGCGTGGGTTGCGGGCCACGTTGTGGTTGGACTGGGAGAGCCGGGCGACCACCTCGAGGTCCGCTTCCGCCACGCCGGCGTCCGACAGGCGTCCCGGGAGGCCGACCCGGGCGCGGAGGTCGTCGATGGCGACGGCGGCATCGTCGTGGCCGAGGGCGGCGCCGATGCGACCGACCTCGGCCGGCACCGCCTCAGCGTTGAAGCGGGTGGCGTGGGTGAGGAGGATGGCGTTGGCCAGGCCATGCGGGATGCCGGTGCGTCCGCCCACCAGCTGGGCCAGGCCGTGGTGCACGCCCATCCCGGCGTTGAGGAGGCACCGGCCGGCCAGTGCGGCCCCGGCCAGCATCCGTGAGCGAGCCTCGGCGTCGCCGGGGTCGGCGACGACGGCCGGCAACGCCTCGGCGATGGACCGGGCACCGGCCAGCGCGATCGCCTCGGCCTCCGGGGTGCGCTGCGGCGACCAGGCCGCCTCCACGCAGTGAGCCAGCGCGTTCATCCCGGTCTCCGCACTCACGCGCGCCGGGGTGGACATGGTGAGGTCGGGGTCGTAGACCGCGATGATCGGCGCCGAGGTCGGCCCCCCGGCTCCCTGCTTCTGGCGCGTGGTCGGATCGGTCATCCCGAAGAACGGGGTGAGCTCGGCGCCGGAGTAGGTGGTGGGGACGCTGATGTGGGGCACCAGCGGCCGGTCGACGTGGCTGGACCCGGACATCCCCGCCTCCTGCTCCATGAAGTAGCAGACCGCCTTGGCGAGATCGGCGCACGAGCCGCCGCCGAAGGACACCACCACGTCGATTCCGTCCCGGCGGGCCTGCAGCACCGCCTGCTGCACGAGCGGCACCGGCACGTGCGACTGCACCGCGGCGAAGGTGGAGGCGAGGCTGCGCGCGAGCAGGCTGACGACCCGCTCACCATCCGGCGAGCCGAGCCGACCCTCGGTGGTGACGAGCAGCGCCTTGCGGGCACCGAGCAGCTTGACCAGCTCCGGCAGTCGGGCGACGGAACCGGGGCCGAAGACGAGCTGCTGGGCGAGAGCGGTGTGCGTCCAGGCGTCGGCCATCAGTCGAGGCCGGCGAAGAGATCGTCGTCCCGGTGATCGTCGGGCACGCCGTGGCGGATGAACCACTCCCAGCCGAACCCCCGCTCGAAGGCCTCCGCTGGCATCCGGAGGAAGAACGACGACTCGCTGATCTGGCTGGCGTGGGCTCGCATCGACGCCCGCTTCTGCTCGAGGAAGGGCCGTACGTCGACGGTGGTGGTGATGGCCGTCTCCGGCCGGCCGAAGGAGTCGAAGTCCTCGGGGCCAGGCACGTCATCGCCCGGCATGGTGCCGGCCTCGATGGCCGTTAGCATCGACCGCCTGAGGTGGTCCCTGTTCATGGTGCCCTCGAAGACGCGCAGCGTGCCGGCCAGCTCGGCCGCTCGCACGCCCACCCGGTGCACCTGGATGTGGTCGGGGTGCCCGTAGCCGCCGTCGCTGTCGTAGATGGTGAGGATGTCGGCCTGTTCCTCCCGGAGGATGCCGGCCAGACGCTCGGCGGCGTCGTCGACATCGGCCTGCCAGAAGGCGTCGGCGAGATCGTTCTCGGGGGTGCCCATCATCCCGGAGTCGTGGTAGCCGAGGAACTCGACGCGCTGCACGCCCAGGATCTCGGCTGAGCGTTGCACCTCCTGCTCGCGACGCTCCCAGAGCAGCTCGCCCTCGTCGAGGAAGTCATCGGCCACCTCCCCGTGCTCACCACGGGTGCCGAACACCAGCACCGTGCGGTGGCCCGCGGCGGCTGCCTTGGCCAGCATGCCGCCCGCGTTGATCGACTCGTCGTCGGGGTGGGCCTGGAACGAAACGAGCGTCGCCATGGCCGGGAGCGTACCGACGGCCGTCAGGCGATGGCGCCGGCCTCGCGGAGCTTGGCGATGCGGTCATCGTCGAGGCCCCACTCCGCCAGCACCTCGTCGGTGTGCTGGCCGGCGTG
>JBDSUN010000171.1:0-7558 GCA_039927735.1 Acidimicrobiales bacterium
ACCGGTGGCACAGTCTGACGGCGTCGTCTCGGCCTCGCCGCCGGGAGCCGAGATGGGCCAACGGGCGTTGCGCAAGAGCCCGGAGCTGCCGTGGGAGTAGGAGGCGCGCTGGTCGTCCCGGGTGGTGGCCGTGACGACGACCGCATGCTCGTCGGAGAAGCCGGAGGGGAGCACGGAGTCGTTGCCGGCTGCGATCACGGGGACGGCGCCCTTCGACCAGGCGTACTCCACTGCATCGCAGAACCCGCACCCCAGGGCGCCCTGGACGGCGCCACCGCCGAGCGAGAGGTTGATGATGTCGGCGCCGTAGTCGGCCGCCCAGCGGATCCCAGCGGCGACGTCCGCCGCCGTGCCTGAGGCGGTGCAGCCGCCGCTCCCGTCGCACTGGTTCGTGAGCGCCCGCACCGCCATCAGGTCGGCGCCGGGGGCAACCCCCGCCATCCCGCGCCCGTTGCCCGTCGACGCCAGTGCGATGCCGGCCACGTGGCTGCCGTGTCCGTTGTCGTCTTGGGCGCTGCCCTGACATCGTGCCGCATCGCCGTTGGCGCCTACACAGCTGGTCTGGGCCACCACCTTGTCGGCAAGGTCCTCGTGGGTGAGGTCCACGCCGGAATCGATCACGGCGATGGTGATCCCGTCGCCCGTGCCGCGCCCCCAGACCTCGGGGGCCCCGATCCGGGCGAGCCCCCACTGCAGGCCCTGCTCGAACACCGGGTCGTCGGGCGTCGTTCCTCCAGCGCCGGCTGGCGCGACGACCGCGGCCAGCCCTACCGCGGTGCCAACGAACACGAGGGCGAGGCGGGTGGTCCGGGGCATCTGCGCCATCATCGGCCAGATGCGGCAGACGGGGTAGTCGATCCCTCAGGATGGGTCAGAGGCGACGGAGGACCGTGACGACCTTGCCGTATACCGTGACCTCGTCCGCCGGGAACTCCATGGGGGAGAGGCGGGCGTTGGAGGGGACCAGCGTGATGGTGGCACCCTTGCGCCGGTAGGTCTTGACGGTGGCCTCGTCGCCGGGGATGCCGGCCACGATGATGTCGCCGTTGTCGGCCGTGCCCTGGGCGCGGCAGACGACGTAGTCGCCGTCGACGATGGCGGCCTCCACCATCGAGTCTCCCCGCACCCGGAGCATGAAGAGGTCGCCCTCACCGGTGAAGTCGGCCGGGAGCGGGAGCGTCTCTTCGATGTTCTCCTGGGCCAGCACGTCGGTGCCGGCGGCGACGTCGCCCACCAGCGGCACGTGGCGCACGGGCCGGCGCTCCACCGGGGCACCGGAGGTGGCGTCGAAGCGGACCTCGATCGCGCGCGGCTTGGTGGGATCCCGCAGCAGGAACCCGAGCTTCTGCAGGGTGGCGAGGTGAGCGTGGACCGTGGAGGGCGAGGTGAGGCCCACGGCCGTGCCGATCTCGCGGACCGACGGGGGGAAGCCCCGCTCGCGCTGAAACTGCTCGATGACCTCGAGGACCTCCCGCTGGCGGGGGGTGAGGACGACGTCAGGCATGGGGGACCTCCGGAAGCGTACGGATGTTCGGACCGTACCGCCGCCGCCGACGCAGAGCAAGAACACTCGTTCCCCGGACAGTCGTTCGATCTGCCTCTTGACGGCGAACGGGCGTTCGTGGGTATCCTCTGCAGCAGCGAACAGGCGTTCCCGGAACACCCGTTCACCACCGGACGTCGTCACACCCCCCGAGGAGACTCGAGCCATGCCCTCCACCGCCCTGCAGATCACCGCCCTCCGCCTCCAGCCCACCACGGTCCCGCCGGGGCCGGGCCGCTCGAGCCGCCCCGAGCTGCGCCTGCTCGCCGGTGGTCGGGGCCCGGCCCGGCTGGCCCAGCAGGCGGTCTACCGCCGCCGCCGGGTGGCGGCGGTGCTCGCGGCTGTGGTGCTGGCGGCGGTCCTCCTCCTGGCCAGCGCTGCCGTGGCCAGGATCGCCGGCGGCGTCCCCTCCTCCGCCGCCGGCGCCCCCTCGCCCACCTCGGCCGCCGCTGCCAGCGCGGCCGGGGTGGCTGCACCTGCCACCGCCGTCGTCCAGCCGGGCGACACCCTCTGGTCGATCGCGGCGGCGGCGGCGCCCGACGTGGACGTGCGCATCACCGTGGACCGCCTCATCGCCTTGAACGGCGGCTCGCCGATCGCCGTCGGCCAGGAGCTCGACCTCCCCTGAGCCACTGCCCATGTGGGCGATAGCGTGCGCCTCGTGCGATGCCCCGGGTGCGGTTCGGCTGACGACAAGGTGGTGGACTCGCGCCAGGCCGACGATGGGTCCTCGATCCGTCGTCGCCGGGCCTGCATCGCTTGCGGGCGTCGGTTCACCACCTTCGAACGGGTCGAGGAATCACCGCTGGTGGTGGTGAAGCGCTCCGGCCACCGGGAGCCCTTCGACCGGGAGAAGGTGGCCATCGGCATCCGCCTGGCCGCCAAGGGCCGGCCCATCGAGGCCGACGGCGGTGCGTCGCTCGACGAGCTCATCGCCGCCATCGAGGATGCCATCCGTCTCGATGGCGGCAGCGAGGTGCCTACCGAGGCGGTGGGTCGGGCCGTGCTCGAGCGCCTGCGCGAGGTCGATGCGGTGGCGGCGGTGCGGTTCGCCAGCGTCTACCTCGGCTTCGACGACCTCGGGGACTTCGAGCGGGAGATCACCCTCCTGGCCAAGCGCACGGAGCCCAAGCCCCACTGAGGATCAAGGGTGCCCGGCGTTCCAGACCTTGACGATGGTGATCACGTCGGCTCCGCCCGGTCCCGGACCCACCGGGTCAGCAGCGTGCCGTCGGACTCCAGCAGGCGTGCCAGTCGCATCCCCCTGGGCTGGCTGAGGGTGGGGCCGCGGCTGGCCCGCCCGGCGTCGCCGGCCACCAGCAGGGGGGAGACCGTGAGGTTCCACTCGTCGACGAGGTCGGCGGCCAGCAGGTCGCCGTTGAGACTGGGGCCTCCCTCGCAGGTGACCACCCGCGCTTCGCGCTCGTGGAGCTGGGCCAAGGCCGTCGCCAGGTCGACGTCGTCGTCGCCGGCCACCACGAGATCCGCCACGGCCCGCACGGCGTCCTGTCGGGAGCGGTCGGCGGCCGCGCAGGTGATGACCAGTGGCGGTGCCTCTGCCTCCACGAACAGCGCGGAGGAAAGGTCGAGGTCGAGCGATCGGGTGATCACGGCGACCCGGGGCGCCTTGGTCTGCCCGCGTGCGGCGCGCCCCGCGCGCACCGCGTCGGTGGGGCGTGGCGGTCCGTAGCCTTCGGCCCGGACCGTCCCGGCGCCGGCCAGCACGATGTCGGCGACCCCTCGCAGCGCGGAGAAGACGAGCTTGTCCGCCGGTCCTCCCAGCGCGCCCGACCTGCCCTCGACGGAGATGGCACCGTCGAGCGAGGCCACCATGCTCACGAGCAGCCAGGGCCGCCCGGCCGGTGAGGGGCGCGGATCCGATGCGATGAGGCCGGCGACGTCGTCCACCTCGCCGGGATCGGGCCACAGCTGTCGCATCTTGGTGAAGGTAGTGCCGGAAACGGTGGCAGGCTGGAGGGCGATGGCTACTTCGCCGATGCCCGGGACGGCCCTGCCCCCCGATCACCACCACCACACCGAGGCCCACCGCTCGAACCGAGCGGGATGGGTGCGGGCGGCGGTGCTCGGTGCCAACGACGGGGTGGTGTCCACCGCCGCCCTGATCGTGGGCGTGGCGGGCAGTGGCGCCGCCTTTGGCGACGTGCGCATCGCCGGGGTCGCCGGTCTCGTGGCCGGTGCCCTGTCGATGGCGCTGGGGGAGTACGTGTCGGTGGCCTCGCAGCGCGACATCACCTCCGCCGACCTCCGCATGGAAGAGCAGGCTCTCCGCGACCATCCGCGAGCCGAGCTCATGGAGCTCACCCAGATCTGGCAGGCCAGGGGGCTCGAGCCGGCGCTGGCCGAGCAGGTGGCGCAGCAGCTGACCGAGGCCGACGCGCTGGCTGCCCACGCGCGCGACGAGCTGGGCCTCACCGCGCTGTCCACCGCACGGCCGGTCCAGGCGGCGGTCACCTCCGCCCTGGCCTTCACCGCCGGCGCCCTCCTCCCGCTCCTCGCCTACTTGGCGGCACCCGCGACCGGCCGCTCCTGGGTCGTGGTGACCGCCGCCCTGGCGGCGCTGGCTCTGCTCGGCACCGCCGGCGCCGCCCTCGGTGGCGCCCCGCGACTGCGGGCCACGCTCCGGGTGGCCATCGGGGGCGCCGCGGCCATGGGCGCTACCACCCTCATCGGTGAGCTCACCGGCGCCGCCCTCGGCTGATTCGACGGGGCAAGATGGGGCATGACCATCGCTGAGCAGGCGCCGACGGCCACCGACGAGGTCGAGGTCGCCACCCGCACCGCCTACCGAACGTGTCCGCTCTGCGAGGCGAGCTGCGGCCTCGAGATCACCCTCCGGCCCACCCCCGCCGGCGAGGAGGTGGTGCGGATCCGCGGCGACCGAGACGACGTGTTCAGCCGCGGATACATCTGTCCCAAGGGCTCCACGCTCAAGCAGCTTCACGAGGATCCCGATCGGTTGCGACGGCCGCTCGTGAAGCGAGGCGGCACCTTCGTGGAGGTGTCCTGGGACGAGGCGTTCGCCGAGATCGAGCGTCGCCTCCTGCCGATCCTCGACGAGCACGGGCGCGATGCCTGCGCCGTGTACGTCGGCAACCCCAACGCCCACAACCTGGCCGGCCTCCTCTACAACCGAGCCCTGCTCCGGGCCCTCGGGTCCACCAACGTCTTCTCCGCCTCCACGGTCGACCAGCGCCCGAAGGAGATCTCCTCGGCGCTGATGTTCGGCGGTGGTCTCAACGTGCCGGTGCCCGACGTCGACCGCACCGACCACCTGTTCATGCTCGGCGCCAACCCCTTCGCCTCCAACGGCTCCCTCGCCACCGCGCCCGACTGGCCCGGTCGGCTGGAGCGCCTCGTCGAGCGGGGCGGCACGCTGGTGGTCGTCGACCCTCGCCGCTCCCGCACCGCCGAGATGGCCAGCGAGTGGGTCCCCGTCCGCCCTGGCACCGACGCCTACCTGTTGATGGCCATGGTGGAGGTGATCTGCAGCGAGGGCATGGTTGACCTCGGCTCCTCGGCAGAGCTCGTCACCGGTCTCGACGAGGTGGTGGCGCTGGCGTCGCCGTTCACCCCCGAGGCGGTCGCCGCCACCACCGGTCTGCCGGCGGACGACATCCGCCGCTTCGCCCGCGAGCTCGCCGCGGCCCCGTCGGCCTGCGTCTACGGGCGCATCGGCACCACCACCGTCGAGTTCGGCACCCTCACGTCGTGGCTGGTCGACGTGCTCAACGTGCTCACCGGCAACCTCGACCGGGCCGGCGGGGCCATGTTCGCGACGGCGGCCGCCGGGGCCAGCAACACTCGCGGCAAGCCGCGCGTGGGCCGGGAGGTCCGGCTCCACCGTCGAGTGAGCCGGGTGCGAGGCCTGCCGGAGACCTTCGGCGAGCTCCCCGCCGTGGTGATGGCCGAGGAGATGGACACGCCTGGCGAGGGCCAGGTCCGGGCCCTGATCGCCGTTGCCGGGAACCCGGTGCTGTCCACGCCGAACTCCGGCCGTCTGGATGCGGCCATCGCCGGCCTCGAGCTCGTGGTGGCACTGGACATCTACGTCAACGAGACCACCCGCCACGCCGACGTGATCCTCCCCGCCCCCTCCGCCCTGCAGAAGGCGCACTACGACGTCGCCCTCCTCCAGCTGGCCCTCCACGACACCTCGAACTTCAGCGAGCCCGTGCTCCCGCTCGACCTCGGGCAGCCCAGCGAGTGGGAGGTGCTGGCCCGCCTGGCCCTCGTCTTGCAAGGAGCCGGCGCAGCCGCCGACCCCGCCATCGTCGACGATCTCATGGTCGCCGCGATGGTGCAGGGGAGCGTCGGCGACGAGACCAGCCCCATCCACGGCCGCGACGTGGAGGAGGTGCTGGCCGAGCTGGCGCCCCGCACCGGCCCGGAGCGGATCCTCGACTTCCTGCTCCGCACCGGGCCCTACGGCGAGGGCTTCGGCGCCGACCCGGACGGGCTGAGCCTGGACCACCTGCTCGCCCACCCTCACGGGGTCGACCACGGCGCCCTCAAGCCCCGCCTCCCTGACGTCCTGCGCACCCCCGATGGCATGATCGCCCTGGCTCCGCCGATCCTCGTGGCCGACGTGGACCGCCTGCGCGACGGACTCGACGGTCGGCGCGAGCACCCGTTCGTGCTGATCGGCCGCCGGGACCTGCGCTCCAACAACTCCTGGATGCACAACGTGGGCGTGCTGGTGAAGGGCAAGCCCCGCTGCACCGCTCACCTCCATCCTGACGACGCTGCCACCCTCGGCCTGGTCGACGGCGACGACGCCATCGTGCGGTCCCGGGTGGGGGAGGTGCGGGTGCCGGTGGAGGTGACCGACGCCATCCGGCGGGGGGTGGTCAGCATCCCCCATGGCTGGGGCCACGATCTCGACGGCGTGCAGCTGTCGGTGGCCAGCGCCCACGCCGGGGTCAACAGCAACCTGCTCGCCGACGAGACGCTGTTCGACCCGATCTCCGGCAACGCCGTCCTCAACGGCATCCCCGTCGAGGTCCTGGCCGCCGCCTCCGCCTAGATCGGCTCGCCCAGCCCGTCGGGGTCGCTGGCCTTGGCCGCACACGGGTTGACGGCGTCGCGCAGGCGGCGGGTGAGCCCGGTGTAGGTCTCGAGCTCGTCGGCCGTGAACACGGCCTCGAAGACCTCGATCAGGTGGGCAACGTGCAGCGGCAAGGCCGCCAGGATGCGCGACTCACCGGTGGTGGTGAGGGCCGCGTAGGTGCTGCGGCGATCGGTGGGGCAGGCCTGGCGCTGGACCAGCCCGGCGGCTTCGAGGCGGTCAACGGCCCGGGTGAGGCCGCTGGCCGACAGGGTGGTCTGGGCGGCCAGGTCGGTCATGCGCAGACGGTGCCCGGGGGTCCTCGCCAGCCGGATCAGCACCTCGAACCACTGCGCCGTCATGCCGCACTCCGCCGCGAGGCGCCGCTCCGCCGTCACGGTCAGACCAGCGTGGGCCTCGACGAAGAGCCCGGCAGTGGTGAGCAGCGGGTGGTCGAGGAGGGCTGCCTCTGCAGGGGTGGTGGCGAGGGCCATGCGAAGATCCTACCGCCGGATGTTGCGCAGGCAAGTATCCTCCGATACGATTCATTGCATACACAACCATTGCTCGTGCAATCGCATGGGCACGACCCAGGAGCCTGCATCTGATGAGCACCACCGAGAGCACCCCGATCACCCGCACCGTGGACGGCACCGAGCTGCCGGCTCCAGGCACCTACGCCCTGGACGTTTCCCACACCGAGGTGGGCTTCAGCGTCCGCCACCTCATGGTCTCCAAGACCAAGGGTCGCTTCGCCGACGTCGCCGGCACGATCACCATCGCCGAGGATCCTCTGGCCTCCTCGGTGGAGGTCACGATCCAGACCGCGTCCGTCGACACGCGCGACGAGACCCGGGACGGGCACCTCCGGTCGCCCGACTTCTTCGATGTAGAGGCGTTCCCCACCATCACCTACCGCTCCACCAAGGTCACGCCCGCCGCCGCCGGCC
>JBDSUN010000172.1:0-7309 GCA_039927735.1 Acidimicrobiales bacterium
AGGACATGGAGGACATGGACTTCGACCGGGCTCGCATCGACCTGGCCGGTGGTCCGCAGGCGCTTGTCCACTACCCGCGCGGCTGGGCGATGGCGTCGAACACGCCGTTTCGCCTCTACAAGATCAACACCCACATGGGCGGCCATTCGGTGCCGTGCATCCTGCACTGGCCACGCGGCCAGACCGACCCCGGCCGGCGGGACCAGTGGGCCCACGTCACCGACGTGCTCCCCACGCTGTGCGAGCTGGCCGGCGTGGCCCGCCCGGCTGAGCGAGGCGGCATCACCCTCCAGCCGCTCAACGGCACCAGCCTCACGCCGGTGCTGGCCGACGCCACCGTCGGCCACGACCGGGGGCCGCAGTACCTGGAGATGGCCGGTCATCGCGGCTACTACGACGGTGACTGGGAGGTGGTCACCCGGCACCTTCCCCTCACCGACTTCGGGGACCACGAGTGGGAGCTCTACAACCTGGCTGACGATCGCACGGAGACCACGGACCGGGCCGCTGAGCAGCCTGAGCGAGTGGCGGACATGGCCGCCGGGTGGGAGGCCATGGCGCGGGCCAACCAGGTGTACCCCCTCGACGAGGGATCCCGGCTCCGCTACGTCGTGCGTCCGCCCTACGAGGAGCCGCTGACGAGACCGGTGCGCATCGTGGCCGGCACCCACACCCTGGAGCGCTACCGGTCCCAGCAGCTCATCCAGTGGCGCTCCTTCGTTGTCGACGTGGAGCTGCGCTTCGCCACGGGCGATCGGGGCGTGCTGTTCTCCCACGGCGATCAGGGCGGTGGCTACGCCGTCTACGTCGACGACGGCGACGAGCTCGTGTTCGTGCACAACGGCTACGGCGCCATGGCGGAGCTGCGCTGCGGGCCGGTGCCCGACGGCGCCACGTCCATCCGCCTGGCCGTTGGCGCCCCCGGCAGCTGGCAGTGGGACGTCGAGGTGACCGTGGACAGCGATCCCGTCGGCCGCATCGAAGGCCTGCCCATGCTCGGCGCCATGGCCCCCTTCGAGGGCATCAACGTCGGCATCGACCGTCGCTCGCCGGTGTCGTGGGCGCTGTCGGAGCGCCACGGCACCTTCGCGTTCAGCGGCCAGCTCGTGGCCGTCAGCTACACGCCGGGCGAGCCGGCCCCCGACGCCGGCACCCGCTTCATCGACCTCCTGCGCGAGATCGGCATGCGCTACGAGTGAGCCGCCCGCCTAGCCGCCGCCGATCCGCCAGACTCGGCGGATGCTCCACCTGAGCGTGACGGTGCCGGCCGATCGAGCGGCCGAGATCGTCGCCCACCTCGATGGCACACCGGGCGTCGCCCACCTCGCCCACCTCCTCGGTGCCTCCCGGCGCCCGCCCGGCGACATCGTGCAGTGTGACGTGGCCCGGGAGTGCGCTGACGACCTGGTCGAGTGGCTCCAGGCGGAGGGCATCGATCGCGACGGCGCCATCACGATCACACAGCTCGACACCGTCGTGTCCAAGGCTGCGGAGCGGGCTGAGGACGAGGTTCCCGGGCATGGCACCGACGCCCTGATCTGGGACGAGGTCGAGGCCACGGTGCGCGAGCAGGCCTTGCTGACCCCGTCGCTGCTGGTGGTGATGGCGGTGGCCGCCATGCTCGCCGGGGTGGGCATCCTCCTCGACTCCCCGATCCTGATCGTCGGGGCCATGGTGGTGGGGCCCGAGTACGGGCCGGTCGCCGCCCTGTCCGTGGCCGCCGTGCAGCGACGGTCGTCCCACGCCCTGCATGCGCTGGGGACCCTGGCGGCCGCAGTGGCAGCGGGCTCGGTCGCCACCTTCGTGCTCGTGCTGGCCTTGCGGGCCACCGGCATCGACCCGGACGGCTACGTCCTCACCGAGCGGCAGCTCACCGCCTTCATCTCCCGACCCGACGCGCTCGCCGCGGTGGTGGCGGTGCTGGCCGGGGTGGCGGGGATGCTCGCCCTCACCGAGAACCGGAGCGGCACCTTGGTGGGCGTGCTCGTCTCGGTCACGACCATCCCCGCCGTCGCCAACATCGGGGTGGCGGCCGCCTACGGGGAGGAGGCGGAGATGGCCGGCGCCGCCTTCCAGCTGAGCGTGAACCTCGTCGGCCTGGTGCTGGCGGGAGCCGCCACCCTCGCCCTCCAGGATCGCCTCACCGCCCGACGGTGAGGGGTTCGATGGGAGGCCGCGACCTCTGTCCCCTCGGAGGCGGACATACTCCCTCCGGGCACCCGACCAAGGAGAAGGTACATGATCGTCACCAAGGCGCTCGTCGTGAAGCTCAATGCGGCGGCGCTCATGGAGAACGCCTCCCGGCTGCTCGCCTCTGCCCCCGAGATCCTCCCGGCCGACGTCCTGGCGGCCAAGTGAGCTCCGGCCATGTGGTGACCATCCACCCTTCCGAGGAGCACGTCGAGGTGGTGGTGCACGGCGTGACGATCGCCAAGTCAGACGGGGCGATGCGCCTCGAGGAGACCGGTCTGCCCCCGCGCTACTACCTGCCTCGGGAGGACGTCCGCATGGACCTCCTCCGGCCGACGACCTTCCACACGACCTGTCCCTTCAAGGGCGAGGCGTCTTACTGGTCGCTCAACCTCGACGGCGAGGTGCTCGACGGCCTCATGTGGAGCTACGAGGCGCCCAACGCGGGCGTCGAGGCCATCAAGGGGTTGGTGTGCTTCTCCCCGGAGCGCGTCGACCCGCTGGTGAGCTGAGCGGGCGAGGGCTCAGACGGCCGGCTCGCAGCTCGAGGTGCCGATCGGCCACTGACCCGGTCAGGCAACGGAACTCGTTGGCGATCGAGGCACGATGGTGGGAGCGTCCGGGCCGTGCCCGACAACCACTTCGGTGAGGACGTCGCCGCCCGCTACGACGCCACCTCCGGCTCGAGGTTCGATCCTGCCGTGCTCGATCCCACCGTCGACGTGCTCGCCGAGCTGGCCGGCGACGGCGCCGCACTCGAGCTCGCCGTCGGCACCGGCAGGGTCGCACTGCCCCTTGCCGCGCGCGGCGTGCCCGTCTCCGGGATCGAGCTCTCCACGGCCATGGCCGACGAGCTCCAAGCCAAGGATGCGGCCAGGCGCGTCGACGTGACCATCGGCGACATGGCCACGACCCGGGTGCCCGGAGGCTTCCGGCTCGTGTACCTCGTGTTCAACACCATCGGGAACCTGGTCACCCAGGACCAACAGGTCGCGTGCTTCGCCAACGCCGCCGCCCACCTCGAGCCCGGAGGTTGCTTCGTGATCGAGGTCGGCGTGCCGGACCTCCGCCGGCTGCCCCCCGGCGAAGATGCCCGCGTGTTCTCCCACGCGCCGGGCTACGTCGGCTACGACCGCTACACCGACCTCATCGCGCAGCAGGCCACCTCGCACCACTTCGTCGCGGATGCGTCCGGGGCGCGCGAGCTCAGGACCCCCTTCCGATTCGTGTGGCCCTCCGAGCTCGAACTGATGGCCCAGCTGGCTGGCCTGTCGCTCCGACACCGGTGGGCCGACTGGGACCGGTCGCCGTTCACCAGCGAGAGCCCGTCCCACGTCTCGGTCTGGGAGAAGCCCGGCCGGTAGCTCCGACCGACCGATCAGCCGTCACGGCTCCAAGACGCGATGTGATGTCGCGGAACCCAGTCTCAGGTCGATCGTCCGAGGATGAGAACGCTGGTGGGCACTCCGGTGCCGGCCGTCGCCAGCACGTGCTCGACGCCAGGGACCTGGTTGCACGAGGTGCCCCGGATCTGGCGGACAGCTTCGGTGATGCCGTTGAGCCCGTGGATGTAGGCCTCGCCGAGCAGACCGCCGCTGGTGTTGATCGGGAGGGCGCCGCCGATGGAGAGGTTGTCGATGGTGGCGAAGTCCTTGGCTTCGCCACGCCCGCAGAAGCCGAGCTCCTCGAGCTGGATCAGCACGGACGGCGTGAAGTGGTCGTACAGGTACGCCGTGGTCATGTCGGCGGGCCCGAGACCGGACTGCCGCCAGAGCCGGTCGGCCACCACAACCATCTCGGGCAACCCGGTGATGTCGCTGCGGTAGTAGCTCGTCATCATCTCGCCGTCGAAGGTCGCGCCCTGAGCGGCGGCGGTCACGTACGCAGGAGGGTGGCGGAGGTCCCGGGCCCGCTTGGCCGAGGTGACGACGAGGGCCACGCCGCCGTCGCTCTCCTGGCAGCAGTCGAGGAGGCGGAGCACAGGCTCGACCACCCAGCGCGACGCCTGGTGGTCCTCGAGGGTGATGGGCCGCTCGTAGAGCCAGGCGTCGGGGTTGGTCGCGGCGTGCTTGCGATCGACGACGGCGACGGCTCCGAAGTCCTCGTTGCTCACCCCGTACTCCTGCATGTAGCGCTGGGCATGCATCGCCACCCAGGCTGCCGGGGTGATGAGTCCGAAGGGGGCGTACCAAGACAGCCACAGGGACAGTGCAGGTACACCGGGTTCTGATCGTCGAATGCGGACACCCAGTGGCGGATCATCGTCAGATTCACCGCATCAGGCGCGCGCCGGCTCTCCCATCGACTCGCCGACCAACGCATCGATCCGCGCTCGAAAGTGATCGCCCTGCTGTGGCATCGATTCCCCTACTGGCGCCGGCCCGTCGGAGCGAGACCCTAGAGGGGCTCGTCTCGGAGGCCGGGAGCAGCCACCAGCTCGGTCAGCTGCCTACAGACGCCTCGTCGACGAGAAAGGCGACCTTCACCTGCACCTTGTAGAGGCTGATCTCGCCGTCCTCCACACTGGCGTTGCTCGACAGGACATCAACCCCGGTGATGTTGCGAATGGTCTTCGAGGCGGTCGCAACCGCGCTCCGGACTGCGTCGCTGAACGAGGTTGGCGAGCTGCCGACCAGCTCGACGACCTTGACCACTCCCCCTGAGACCTCTGCCATGCGTGTTCTCCTTCGTCGTATCCGATTTGAAGTGCAGGACCCCGTGACAGCCATGAGGCCTTGGCGACGCCCCTCGGTCAGGCGACGAGCCGTCTGGCGAGTTCCCTCGATGGCGCGATTGCAAACGGCGAGGGTGTCGGGGACTTGAGCGGAGTCGGGGAACCAGACATACCGGATCCCGCGGCAGCATCGTATGGGCACGACGCCTCATTTCGCTCAACGGCACCGGATCCCCGGCCGAGGAGTAGTACATGACTGCCGTCGCTCAGCTCGTCGCTCCCCGTCGCGCCCTCCCGATCCGCTACGTGGTCGGTGCGCAGGTGCGGCGGGGCATCGGGCTCCTGATCAAGGCGGCGTTCGCGCTGGCAGTGCTCGCGGCCCTCGCCCCTGTCGCGCTGGTCATCCTCGGCTACCAGCCGTCGATCCTGCACACGGCTGCGATGGAGCCCACCATCACCTCGGGCGACGTCGTGATCAACGAGGGCATCTCGCCGGGTGCCGTCCGCGTCGGCGACGTCGTCACCCACTCGAACGGCACAGGCGATGGGTCGATCACCGAGCGCGTCCTGACGGTCGAGGAGGTGGTCAGCGGCTACGCGTTCACCACCATGGCCGACACGGGCGGCGCCACCACCCGGTGGTTGATTCTGGCGAACGACGAGGTCACACGGGTCGCCTTCGAGGTGCCGGCCCTCGGGCAGGCCCTCGCTGAGGGCAAGGCCTTCGCAGCCGGGAGCACCTTGGCCCCGGCTGCGATGGGCCTGCTCCTGGCGATCGTCCTGGTCCGAACGGGCGCCGCCATCCGGAACCGCCGTGGGCACGCACGGTTCTGGTGAGCGCCATCAGCCACCTCGGGCCTGACTCCGCTGCGAACGACGGCATCCGCCGGCCGAGCCCACCGCTCGATGCCCGCGCAGCCCGGCGGTTGTTGAGACTGACCGTGCGCTAGACCAGGTTGAGCAAGGCGTTCTCGATGACCTCGCTGAGGGCGGGGTGGATGTACACGACTTGGCAGGCGATCTGATCCACGGTCTGGCCGAGCATCATCGCCTGGAGCAGGGGCTGGATCAGCAACGCCGCCTGGGGGCCGATGATGTGGGCGCCGAGCAGCAGCCGGGTGACCGGGTCGGCGATCACCTTGACGAAGCTGGCGGTGTCTTCCAGGGCCCAGCCGTAGGCCACGTCGCCGTAGGCCCTGCGGCCGATCACGTGGGGAATCCCCGAGGCGATGGCCCGCTCCTCGGTCATGCCGATCGAGGCGATCTGCGGGTCGGTGAACACGGCGTGGGGGGCAATGTCGGCCGGACCGTGGTGTGGCTCGGAGGGATGAAGGAGGTTGTGCCTGAGCACCCGGGCCTCGGCGTTGGCCATGTGCTTGAGCTGGAAGTGGTTGGCGGTGTCGCCGAACGACCAGACGCCGGGAACGTTGGTTTGCAGGTCGGCTCCGACGAGGACGTGGCCGTGCTCGTCGAGGTCTAGCCCGCCGGCGCTGGCGGCTTCGAGCCGGTCGGTGTTCGGCACCCGCCCCGCGGCCACGAGGAGGGCGTCGGCGTCCATCCACGCCTCGGGCCGGGCGTCCCCGTCGATCGTGCGGACGAGCGCCCGTACGCCGGTGGCCGTGCGCTCGACCGCAGCGATCTCCGAGCCGGTCAGGACCGTGAATCGCTCTTGGGCGAGCTCGGTGAAGCGGACCGAGATCTCGGTGTCCTCGGACATGAGCAGGCGCGGTCCCCGCTGCACGATGGTCACCTTGGCCCCGAAAGCCTCGAAGACGTGACCGAGCTCGGCGGCGATGAACCCGCCGCCGAGGACCAGCAGCGACTCCGGCACCTGGTCGAGCCGCATGATCGTGTCGGACGTGAGGTAGGGCACGGTGTCGAGGCCGGGGATGTCGGGCACTGCAGGTCGCGAGCCGACGCTCACGACGATCTTCTCCGCCGTGAGACGCTGCCCGGCGTCGTCGCCGTCGACGATCTCGACGACCTTCGGCTCGACGAAGCGCGCCGACCCGAGGAGCACGTCGACGCCGTTGGCCCGCCGGAAGCCGACCGCGGACTCGTGCAACGGGTCGATGCGGGCGAAGACGCGGTCGCGGATGGCCCGCCAATCCACGCGGTCAACACTGGCGTTGACCCCCAGGCGGTGGGCGTGGCGGGCGGAGATGACGGCGTCGGCGGCGACGACGAACATCTTCGACGGGATGCAGCCTCGGTTGAGGCAGGTGCCGCCGAAACGGTCGCTCTCGACGATGGCGGTGCGCAGGTGGCTGAGCTCGGGTGCCGGCAGCATGTTGCCGCTGCCGGCACCGAGGACGAGTAGGTCATAGGTCCGCATGGATGAGGCCCTCCGAGGTCACGCGCGCACAGACGTGGTGGCTGCGAGTGCTCACCGTACGGCTCGTCCCTCGATCCCGGGCAAGGTTGGTGGCCCGGACGACCTCCCGG
>JBDSUN010000173.1:0-3845 GCA_039927735.1 Acidimicrobiales bacterium
ACCCGACGCTGGGGTGCGAACTCGAGGGCCACCTCGAAGCTCGACCCGGGGGCGTCGAGCAGCCACCCGTTGCCGAAGCCATCGATCAGCGCGGGCGGGCCGAGATCGCGCTGATCGACCGTCGCCGTCCAGCCGAGGTTGAAGCTCTGGCCGAAGGCGATCCAGAGGGGAGCGTCGGGGCGCGCGCCGGAGACGCGGAGCCCCACGGCATCGTCGGCCTGCTCGAGCACCTCGACCGTGGGGGAGCGCTCGTCGTCAGCCACCTCGGCCCGCAGGGTGCCCCGACCGATGGCGGGAAGGCCACCGGCCGAGGAGCGAAGGGTCACCCGGTCGATGTCCAGACCAGTGTTGCGTCCATCTGCGGCCCGGAGCACGGTGGATCCGGCCGGCAGGGTCAGCGGGGCGCCGTCGCAGGTGGCGAGGCGGAGCGGTCCGCCGGCGGCGGCATCGCCGCTGGAGCCCTCCACCCGCACGGGCAGCGGGGCACCATCGAGGCTCAACAGGTCGTCTCGGCATCCCGAGGCGAAGGCGCCGATGGCCGGCCGGATGGCGGTGCCGGCCCAGCCCAGCTCGGCGATGGCGACGGGTCGAGGAACCAGCACGTGGCGGCTCCACTCGCGCGTCTGGTCCTCCTGCACCTCGTCGACCACCACCCGGACGGTCGTCGCCAGCACCGGCGTGGCCAGCTCCACGGGCACGGTGACGGTGTCGCCATCGGCGGCGTCATCGAGGCGGGCGGGCACGTTGACGGTGGCGACTCGGGCGCCGTCGGCCTCGATCCCGAGACGCAGGGGCATCGAGTGGCGAGCGTCCGCCACCACCTCGAGGTCGAGGCGGCCGAGCGGCGCCGGGGCGGGCTGGGCGACCTCCAGCCAGGCCCCCACCCCCGGTTCGAAGGGCGTCGTCCAGGCGGTGGCGAGGTCGCCGTCGAGGGCGGCGCTGGCTCGCCCGGCCCGGCCCGGAAGGCGCGCCGACGAGGTGGCGGTGATGCCGCCGGAATGGTCGAGGAGCCCGCTGAGCCGAGCGTCGTCAGCTCGGGGTGACGTCCGCACGGTGCCCTCGAGCCGGTAGGCGCGAGCGGTCGGGAGGGTGAGCTCCCGGCTGAGGAACCGCTCCTCGTCGGCGTGGCGGGACTCCGTGGGCGCGGCGCGGAGGCGCGTCAGGACGATGGCGAGGGCGTGGTCGAGGCTGGCCCGGCCGGCCCGCTCGAGGAGGTCGACCGGCGGGCGCACGATCTCGTCCAGGAGCAGGTCGCCGATGCCGACCTCCGCGAACCCGCTGCTGGTGAGGCCGCCGTACCGGTTCTGCGGGCCCGCGCTGTCGGCCACCACCTCGATGGAGAGGTGCCGGAAGGTGCGGGCTCCCACGTCGACCGTCTGCCCCGGCTGGGTGCGCGATCGCTCGTCGAGGTCGATCTCCACTGGCTCGCCGCCGTCGAAGCGCAGGGCCATGCGGGTGATCCAGCGGTTGACGGGCGCCGGGGGTGCGAGGAACCGCAGCGTGCTGGTGGTGGTGACCTCGTCGAGGGTGAGCTCGAGCCGCTCACCCTCGACGGGGAGATCCCGAGCGGTGCGCCACGCGGTGGTGGGATCGCCGTCGACGGCGTTGGCGGGCCGGTCGTCGGGGAGGAGCTCGTTCAAGGCGCCGTAGGAGGTGGCGTTGGCGCTCAGGCCCCGGTGGAGCGCGATGGTGCGGGCCTCGTCGCCCGCCGAGGGGAACACGGGCAGCCGGGCGTCCGTCCGGTCGAGCCGCAGGGGCTCCAGCCCCTCCGGCTCGGTGTAGCCGGAGGAGTACCTGATCGAGCCCCAGCGCTCCCCGCGCCGACGATTGGAGTCGGTGACGATGAGCACGGCGTCGTCGGTGAGGGCGGCGTCCAGCTCGTCATCGGTGAGAGCGGCGCTGTAGCGGACCAGCTCCCGACCGTCGATGAGCCCGGCGATGGCGCTGTCGACCAGCCCGTCGCCGTCGCCGGCCACGATGACCGGCGACCCCGTGGGCTTCGTCGTCACGATCGGCGGGGCGGCGTCGACGGGGAGCACCGCGACGGGGGGCGGGTCGTCGAGATCAGGATCGAGGGTGAGGTCGAGCTCGTCCTGCATCGGGTTGGGCTCGACGGCGATGTTCGGTCCTGGCGAGCCGAACGGGACAGGTGCACCGAGGCCGGCGACGTCCTCCAAGAAGGCCCAGACCTCGCGCGGCCGGGCGGTGTTGTAGTGCTCGAAGGCGAGGTCGGATCGCACGAGGACCTGCCCGGAGCGCAGGAGCCGGGCGATCGGTGCGACCGACCCCGGCTCGGCGATGTGCAGCTGGAGCCGGGTGTCGAAGGCCTTGACCAGGTTGGCCCCCGGCGGCGAACCCATCGGGACGAGCTCGCGCGCCACGAGGGGACGATCGGTCAGGCCCGGGGTCACCGGGTCGATGGTGGTGCCCCAGCGGTAGGACGTGAAGTCAGAGCCGGGCAGCTCGATGACGCGCGTGCCGTCGTCCGTCTCGTCGAGGTGGCGACCGGCGTCGATCCAGTAGGCGGGGATGTCCTCGGCTCGCCGGAGGTTCTCGGGGGCCAGCTGCCCGAGCCAGAGCGGGGGGAGGGCAGCGACGATCAGCACCAGCACGAGCCCGGTGAGGGGCACCGTGACCGACGGGCGAGCCCGGGTGATGGCATGGACGCCGGCGCCGAGCATCACGGCCAGGCCGAGCACCACCAGTGGGGCGGCACGAGGCAGGCTCCGCATGGCCATGCCGACGTCGCTGTGGAGGAAGGCCTTGAGGGCGGCGCCGACGGGGGAAGGCTGGTCGTAGGGGTAGGGGCCGACGGCGAGCACGAGGCCCAGGAGGGCGAGGGTGGCGAAGAAGGTCCGCTCGCTCCAGCGGGCCAGCGCCCCGCCGGCCAGCGCCAGGGTCGGGATGGCGAAGGTGACGATGAGGAGCAGGACGGACGTCTGGTACGGGCGGCTCGGCCCCACCCACGGCCCGACGGGGTCGTCGCCGTAGAAGAACCAGTAGCCGAGGCCCCGCAGCACCTCCTGGGCCGACGAGGCGGCCGCGGTGGTCTGGACGGACTCCGTGTACTGGAGGACGTCGATGCCGTTGGTGGCCTGGACGGTGAGGCCGGCGATCCACCAGGCGTTGGTGGCGAGGGTGAGGCCACCGATGCGGGCGACGGCGGCGGCGATCTGCGCCCGGGGGACCTCGCGGCCGGCCACCTCCCAGGCCACCCACAGCAGCGGGCCGAGGCCGGCGAGGAGGATCGACGTGGCGTTGCTCGTGCCGACCGAGGCGACCACGAGGGCGAACACCGCCGGGTGCCGCCAGCTGCGGGTGCGGATGGCCCGCACGGTGAGGGCCAGCATCCAGGGGAGCGCAGCAAAGGGCAGGAGGATGGCGGAGATCCGTACGGCGATGGTCAGCAGGTAGGGGGTGCAGGCATACGCGACCATGGCCACCGCGACCCCAGGCCCACGCCAGCCGAAGGTGCGCAAGAGGTAGCGCACCCCGAGCCCAGCCGCGCACATGATCGAGCCGAGCCAGATCCGCTGGGCCGCCCAGTCGGGCACCCCGGCCTCCTCCATGAGCCAGTAGTAGGGGCCCATGGGCCACAGGAAGCCGATGTTCTGGTGCGTCACGGTGCCGAGCCCGACGTGCGGGTCCCACATCGACCCGGCTCGCGCCAGGAGCCGGCCGGGGTCGAGGTAGAGGTAGGACTTCGTGTCGGCCACGACCTGGCCGGGCGACGTGAGCAGCAGCGGGAGGTAGCAGAGCGCGACGAACGCCAGCCGCGGTCGGGCCCGCGTGAGGCGATCGGTCAACGGTGGTGGCGCTCGGCTTCGCTGGCGAGGGACCGCATC
>JBDSUN010000174.1:0-6886 GCA_039927735.1 Acidimicrobiales bacterium
GATCGGCGCCCGGAACGACGTAGACGTCGTAGTCAGGTCCGGGCTGGATGTCGATGTCCTCGAGGCCGACCACCTGCGACCCGTCCGGCTGCCGATAGACCACGGCGCTCCCCGAGGCCCGGTGGTCGATGCCGTGGAGCGGCGAGGAGCGGACCGCCACCGGCTCCGGAGGGACGGTGGTCGTCGGGCTGGCGGTCGTGGTCGTGTCCTCGGCGGGGGTCGGTGCAGGCGAGGTGACCGTGGGCATCGACGGCGTCGTGTCCGCCGCCGGCGGCGGGTCCACGTCGGCGACGGGCAGCGCCTCCACCACCGTGGTGTTGTCGTACGCGGGCACGACGACGATCGCCAGCACTGCGACGGCTGCAATCAGGAACGCGCCGGTTCGCAGGACTCGCCAAGGAGCGAAGCGAACGAGCGCGAGCCGGGACGAGCACCCAGGCGACGGTGGCGGCCACCATCAAGGCGATGGCCGTCGAGCTCTTGAAGGCGCTGCCGGCCGCAGATGGTTCCGTCACTGCGAACAGTCCGAGCCCAGCTGCCAGCACCGTCTCGGGAACCAGCTCCCACCACCGCAGACCACCGGGCACATGCACGCCCCGAGACTACGACCGCGCCGATCCGGATCGTTGGCGGGCACCGTCGTCCCGTCGGCGGTCGAGGTGCGCCCAGGCGTCCACCAGGATGGGTCACCGGCTCCGCTGCGCCCGCCGACCCGGCCTCCGCTGGAGCCACGAGCCGTAGTCGGATCGACCGGGCGAACAGCCCTCTTGTAGGGTTTCCTCTCCAACCCAGCGCTCGTAGCTCAATTGGAGAGAGCATCTGACTACGGATCAGAAGGTTGGGGGTTCGAGTCCCTCCGAGCGCGCCAGATAGTTCCAGGTCACGGCGTTGCGACGCGGCGGCGAGGTTCCTCGATGAGGGGAGCCGGTCACAGAATGGTCACGGAAAATCGCGGGGTGAGGTCGTCGATCTTCGATCGGTTCGCATTGGGCGGCTGTCGGACGCTCTGGAACCCACCCTCGAGGCCGGTCACGTGGTGGCAAGCGCGTTAAACGTCGGCTCGGTTCCCGAGTGGCGGCAGGCTGCCCGCAACGCATCATCTCGCAGCGGATGGCGGGTTTGTACCGGGGTGGCCGCGGACGGCTCACGTGTGGGGGCCGCCCGGATTGATCGCGAGCCCCCGTCAGACGCCGACGCCCTCGCCGAACGTCTGCAGGTATCTGCGGGCCCTGACTCAGCAGCGCTAGTCGGTGGGGTTAGTGGCAGCGTCGGTCGACACCGATGACTGTCGGGTAGGGGCCGCTCCTCAAGGTCGAGACAGGATCTCGATCGTCCTCGGTGTCGTCGCCCAAGCGGTCTGGCTGACTGAACAACACGCTCAGGCTCGGTCGACGGTGAACCGTCGGGAGATAGGCTGCCATCAGGGGGATGACGGATGAGCGGTGGCCGAGTTCGGCGATGGCGCCTCCTGGTGGGCGCTTGTGCACTCGCAGCGGAGTGCGCGGCCGCGGCCCTTGTCCTGACTCCTGCGGATGCAGCGGCTCAAACTGTCCCTGTGCAGCCGGCGCCAACGACCACCAGTCAACCGCCAGACGATCCCGTTGCAGTCCAGATCGAGGCCCTCAATCAGCGCGTCGACGATCTGCGTTCGACGCAGAACGCCATCCTCGCTGCGATGGCCATCTTCGTGACGCTGATTGCGGGAGGTGGATTCGTCGGTCTAGCAACGTCAATGCGAGCCGAGCGTCGATCGGAAAAGCGCTCGATCGCTTCGCACGAGTTGGGCATACGAGGCGAGACCTCGGCACAGCAACGCGCCGAGGATTCCTACCAGGCGTTCCAGGAGTCCTCGCAGCGCACCGTGAGCCTCGTCAACGACACCCTCGACCTGGCGCGCCAGGCAACCGAGCGCGCTGCGACGACGATGAGACAGAAGGCGGAGGCCGACCTTGACGAGTTGAACGACCGCGCGATGTTGCTGCTCGAGCCGGTCCTCCTTGGCGACGACTTCAAGGAGGTTGTCGAAGATCCGATCATCCGAAGTGGCATCCTCGAGTTGGCCAACGAGGTGACCTCTCTACAGGGATACATCCAGTCGCAAGACCTCGAACTGACCGCTCTCTGCTTCTTCGTCAAGGGAATGGGACGGCATCTAGAGCAAGCATCCCGCGCTGCCATCAAGAGCCTCCGCGAGTCAGCGGGGCATGCGACCGAGGCGGAGCGAGATCTCCGCGTGTTCGCACAGTTTTGGGCGGGCTACGAACTCAACAACATCGGGAGTCCCGGCGATGCGGCCAGGACGTTCCGCCGGGCGGTGCAGGACACACACAGTGGCTCGCCGCGCTACTTCGAGTTGAGTCGGATCGCCGTCGAAAGCGACTTTTTCATGCTGGCCTCTCAAGCCGACGGATCAGCGGGATACGCCGCCAAAGTCCTCGCGCTCGATGACGAGCTCCGTCTTCTGCAGGACGCCACCATGGACCACGCAACGACTCTCACAGGCGTTCGGTGGGCGATCGCCAACACCCGCGGCAACCTCGCCTACTGGCTCGCTCAATCGATGCGAGATGAGGAGGGTTGGGAGCCGCACATGACGACAGCCCTCGACCGGTTCAACGAGGCCGAGGCCTTCATGTCCAGCTTGTGGTCGCGTTTCGGCGCGCTGGAAGCAGCGTCAGCGCTCACCCCTGACCACGATCGCGGCGGCTACAAAGCCGTCGACGACGAGCTCGCCAAGCGGATGATGAACCGCCGGGAGCCGCGCAGCATGGCGCTGTTCAGCGAGACTCGCTTCATAGCGCTGTGCAGGATCGGAGCACCAGCGGCCGAACTGTCGGCAGCCCACCGCGATGCCCTCGACAAGCTCCAGGCCGTGGATGACGGTCTGACTCTCTATTCGCAGATCCGCAAACACAACGTGCGATGGGCGGCCTTCGCCGCAGAGCTCGAGGAACTACATCAGCTCTTTGTTCCGAGAGCGACCTAGCTCCTAGTCCAGAAGGCCGCGAGCCGGTCGGGATCGTCGGAGTCGATGGCCTCCTGCATTCGAAGCGCCATGGTCCAAGACACTACGAACTACGCGGAGGCCGAGACTCTCAGGTCTCCGGCGGTTCGTCCCGGCCTGGGCCTTCCTCCTGCGGTCCGAGTAGTTCGCCGACTGCCCGTGCGGCAGTGGCGCCGGCTTGGTCGAAGAGGTGGCCGTAGCGGTCCAGCGTGAAGGCCACAGAGGCGTGGCCGAGTCGGCGGCTGATCGTGAGCGGGTCCACGCCGGCCTCGATGAGATGGGCGACGTGCGAATGCCTTAGGTCGTCAAATCGTATCCGTGGCAGCCCGCTTCTCTTGACGACCCGGCCGAAGATCCTCGCGACCGACTCGGGATGCCGGGGGTTCCCGGCGCCATCGTTGAAGACCTGGCCATTTGGGTGGCGGTCGAGCACCTCCAGAATTGCGACCGTGCCCGGATCGATGGTGACGACGCGGAGGCCGCGGTCGGACTTCGGCGCGTCCTGGCGGACGATGTAGTCCGTGCTCGTGATCTGGCGTCGGACGTTGATTCGGGCGCCTTCGAGGTCAACGTCGCCCCATCGCAGCCCGACGAGCTCGCCCCGTCGCATACCGGTCGCCCCCGCCAACCGAAAGAGGGGGGACAGCTCGTGACCGCTCACGAACTCGAGGAACGCTCTCAACTCGCGAGGCCGCCACCAGGCCATCTCGGGTGGCCTGGCGGACTTCGCCGAAGGTGGGGTTGCCTTCCCTGCGGGATTCCTGACGAGCAGCCCCTTGCCGACGGCCTCTCTCAGGGCCGCCGAGAGAACGGTGTGGACGTATCGCACTGTCCGGTTCGAGAGGCCGCCGCTTCCATTGTATCGACCTCGTGTGAGCAGCAGGTGGTAGAGACGATCGAGGTCGACGGCCGTGAGATCCTGAAGTCGTAGTTGGCCCGCGTAGGGGAGTACGTGAAGCCGGAGGTTGTGCCGGTACGACGAGATGGTGGCGATGCCGCGCCCGCTGGTGGGTAGCGCCTCCATCCAGTCGGCGAGGTACTCGCCGAGTGTCATTCGTTCCCGCTTCACGAACGTGCCCTGCTGGAGGCTTGCCAGCACCTCGGTCAGGGCCGCCTGCGCCTCTCGACGCGTGGCGAAGCCGCGGCGTCGAACCTGACGGCGCGTGTCGTCGGCGGCTGGGAGGTCGACGACGAACCACCATGTCCCGTTTGTCGCCTTCTTGATGCTTCCTCGCCGGCTCATCCGGGTCTCCTCTACGGCTGTAGCGGCCTGCCCCGCTCCCGGTGCGCGGACGCGCCCAACCACTCGAGCAAGGCGGGGACGGGAACGAGGAGGCGCCGTCCCAAGCGCCGGGTGGGCAACTGCCCACGACGGGCCGCCTCGTAGGCGGCGCTGCGACCGATCCCGAGTAGGGAGGCCGCCTCTTCAACAGTGATGGTAGTTCGACCAGCGACGCCGTCGAGGTCGATCAAGGGGGCTGCGTCTGCCATGTCACCTCCATTCCGCCCGACCGGCGAGGTTCTCGTTGACTCATCGCTTCTCCTTCATGCTTGGGTTTCTAGGGCCGTGCGTCAGGTCAACGCGATCTCGGCGGTTCGATGCGGGGTGGGGTGGGCTCCCCACTCGCGTACAAGGCGGCGGTGCTCTGTGGACATCACGGGGTCGACGGGCTCCGGGCCGATGAGGCCAGCGAGGCTGGTTCCGTCGCTCGGATGATCGGAGCCGTCCAATCCGGCGGTCCGCCGGTAGTTCGAGACGGCCTGGCAGAGGTGGGCGAACCTCCCGAGATCGCCCTGCGGGGTTCCATAGCTGATCGCAGCCGCAAGGTGCTCGATAGCCCATTGATCGTCGAGGTTCAGCCCGGCTAGTTCCTCGCGTGCGACAGCGACCGCGTACCGGTCGAGAGCGTCGATAGCGGGGGTGCGTTCAGCGACTGCGACATGATCGGCGAGGGGTGAGCCGACGGCCCATTCCCATGCGCCCTGCCCAGAGACCGGTGACCACCGGTTCCGGTAGGCGACCACTGCTTCGAGGGCCTCCGACCAGTGCCGGCGGAGATGACACGGGCCGCCCGTTGGTTCGGGTAGTCGCGACGTCCACGCAGCGGGGGGTCGCGAGGAGGCGGCCCGGCCTGCTGCTGATGGGTGTTCTGCGGGCGGGAACTCGATCGCCGCGCGTTCGGGCCCGGAAAGACGGAGACGGTCGGCGACGCTGTCGTGCAGGGGCGAAGCGGGAGCTTTGGGGAGGTGTTCGCCGTCGAGTGGGTCGGCGGCGCGGGTGATGAAGAGGTGGTTGGCTTTGCGGCCGCGGGTGATGTCGACGTAGGCCTCAGCGCGGCTGGCGCCTTCGTCGATGCGGCTGGTCGACACGTCGAAGGTTGCGCCTTGCACGGCATAGCTCGTCACGGCGTAGGCGTGGTCGATGCCGACATCTCGTCTGCCGCCGGGTCCGGTGTGCTCGTCGAAGAAGGTGCGGGGGATGGCGATCTCGCCGATGTCGTCGAAGCAGACGCTCATGGTGTCCTGGGCCGGGTCGTCGTGGGGGTGGATGGCGGTGACGGTGCCGACCGCACCGTTGCGGACATACGCAGTCGGGTCGTGGTCGACGTGAAGGCGACGGGCGGCCATGCGGGCGACGATCCGGTCGCCGACGGCGAAGGCACGATCGCCAGTTGCGGTGATCTCCACGTCTCCGAGCTCGTTGTTGGCGCGTCGCATCTGACGGGCTAGGCGGTTGAGAACATGGCGGGTGTGGTGGCGGCGATCGACCATCGGGTGCAGCGCACCGTTCTGGTGGGCGTCCCACCAGTTGCGGAGCATGCCGATGTAGAGGTCGATGTCGTTATCGGCGACGTGGAGGTGACCAGCCTCGGCTAGCTGGGAGAGGGCGTCGCTGGTTCGCCCTGCGCGCAGGAGCCGGGCTGCTTCGCGGTCGGCGGGGTCGGTGACGCGGTGCGTTGTGGCGAGTTCGGGTGTGCGCTTGGGATCGGTGTGGCAGAGGTGGTGGAACATGCCTCCGGCGGTGACGGCGCCGTGCTGGTCGGGGTCGCCGATGAGCCGGAGGGTCGCGCCAGTGCGCTGGGCCAGGTGGCAGACGGCGTCGAGGTCTCGGTCTGACAGGGTTGAGGCCTCGTCGATGATCAGCACGGTCCGCGCCTGTAGGGGCGGGTCGTCTACCCGTGCGAGGTACCAGGCGATGGTCTCGGCGGGGATCCCGGCGCCGGCCGCGAGGTGCCGGGTTGCCTCGCCCTTGACGGCCGCGCCGACGACGTCGTAGCCGGCTGCACGCCATGCGTCTGCGGCGGCGCGCATGGTGGTGGTTTTGCCGGCGCCGGCACGGCCGATCGCGCATTGCACCGCCTGTCCGCTGGTGCAGAACTCCGTGACGAGGTGACGCTGCTCGCCGGTGAGGCCCGGATGGGCGGCAAGCACTCGCGCGATGTCCTCGCTGGGGACGACAGCGGGGCTGGCGCCGGTGTCTGCGCGGTAGCGGTCCATGATCCGGTGCTGCACGTCGAGGATCTCTCGGGTCGTGTATGCGTCTTCACGTGCCAGGCGACCGGCTACGGCGCCGGTGTCGAGTTGTACGACGTGGGCGCTGGCCAGGAACGCGTCGGCGAGCCGTTCCATCTCCACCGCGTCGACCAGGAGCGGCCCGGGATGGCCATCGGTGTCGATGGCAGTGTCGGCCAGGGCGACGAGCACGTCGGAGCGGGTGAAGATCGAAGCGTTCGCGCACAGTCCGTCGACCGGGGAAGCGAGACGCTCCACGAGCGCGTGCTCATCCATCTCGAAGCGAGCCCGGTAGTGACCCATGCAGTGGGCGAGGTCCTGCGGGGTGAGGCCGAGCTGACGGCCGCGCTCCCACCATCCCGCTACCAG
>JBDSUN010000175.1:0-20400 GCA_039927735.1 Acidimicrobiales bacterium
TCGTCGGTGCGCAGCAACGAGCAGATGGCCCGCAGGTCATCGCGCCGAACCGAGAGCACCCGGCCGTCGTAGTCACCGCGCTCGAGGATGATGGAGCGCAGGTATCGGAGCACCGATTCCGCCTCCGGCACCTTCTGGAGCGCGATGAGGTCGAGCACCAGTCGTCGGCGCGGCCGAGGTTCGATGCCGCTGTCCTCTTCACCCAGCAGGGCTCCCATCGGCACGTCGTAGAAGGTCGCCAGGTCCCGGAGCCGGGGCAGGCTCAGGTTCCGGAACCCCCGCTCGTAGGCGCCGACGGCCGAGGCGCTCCAGCGACCGTCGGACTCGCGCTCGACATCGTCGAGGGAGAACCCGCGCATCCGACGCACGGAGCGCAGCCGCTGCCCGACCTCGCTCGAGAAGCTCGGTTCCTGGGCGTCGGCAGCGGCGGTCACGGGGCGAGGCTCCTTGTCGCAGGGGCTCTGTGCAGCACCGCGCGAGCGTAGGCCGATCCCGCTCATGTGGGTGATCGGTGGTGCTCGGCCGAGTCGTCGGGCCGACCGCCGCTAGGGTTCGCCGCCATGCCCAGTGACAAGCGTCAGCGTCAGGACGAGGGTCGCCTGCTCCGCCTCGAGGCGCAGCGGGTGGCCACCCAGAAGGACGGCCGGAAGCGCCAGGTTCGTTCGCTCGCCCTGCTGCTGGGCGGGCTCCTCGTGGTGGCTGGGGCCATCGCCATCTTCAGCGCCGACGACGCCGACGAGGATGTCACGACCGACACGACCGTCACCGAGACGACGGAAGGCACCGACGGTGAGACCGGGACGACGGCCCCCGGGGCCAACACGGTCATCCTGCCGGGCGCCGGCGCCAGCGTCACGGGGGAGACCCCCTGCCCGGAGGTGGACGGCTCGTCCGAGCGGACCACCGGCTTCGAGTCGCCGCCACCGATGTGCATCGACCCGGCCAAGGAGTACACCGCCACCCTCACCACCACCGAGGGCGACATCGTCATCGAGCTCGACGTGGCCAACGCCCCGATCACCGCCAACAACTTCGTGGTGCTGTCCCGCTACCACTTCTACGACAACGTGCCGTTCCACCGGATCGTGCCCGGCTTCGTCAACCAGGTCGGCGACCCCGTCGGTCCGCAGCCCGGCACCGGTGGCCCCGGCTACGCCATCCCCGACGAGCTCCCAGCCGACCCGGCCACCGCCTACCCGCCCGGCAGCGTGGCCATGGCCAACAGCGGTCCGGAGAGCGGCGGCAGCCAGATCTTCCTGGTGATCGGCGACGCCAACAGCGCGCTGTCGGGAGCCGGCTCCTACAGCGTGCTCGGCAAGATCGTCGAGGGCCAGGACGTCTCCGAAGCCATCAACGCCCTCGGCGGCCCTGGCGACCTCCCGACGTTGCCGGTGGCCATCACGTCGGTCGCCATCGCCGAGACCTGAGCTCGGCTCAGGCTCGCAGCACCCTCGGCTCCACTGGGTCGTCGCCGGCTGCCGGTCTCCTGGGCAGGCTCTACCGAACCGCCCGCCTGGGCCATTTCGGGCTAGTCAACGGCGGAAAGGGCCTCGAGCCCGCGGGTCTGGCCGTCCACGAACACGGTGACCTTCCCCGCTCCGCTGGCGCTCCAGGACCCGGCCGACGAGCGGACGAGCGCCGCCCGCTCGTCGATGCCCACGATGGGCAGGCCCTTCGGGGCGATCTTCAGGGTCCGCTTCTCCTTGTCCTCGCTCCAGGTGTTGTGGTGCGGGATGACCGCCATCGAAGTGATGGCCCCGAGCCCCAGCGTGAGAGCACCGCCGCGCGGGTCGACCATCGGATCACAAAGAGCGCTGGCGCTCGATCCGGCCGCCGCCATGACCCCTCCGCCGAGCCAGGCCGCCAAGAGGGCATCCCACACGGGGGAGTCCTTCAGCACCGAGCGCAGGTGCATGGGCGATCCGTCGGCCAGGTACGTGAACTGGGCCGAGGCAAGGGGGGCGGCGTTGGCCGGGTCGAGGGCATCGGCCCGGGTGAGGACCCGGAGGGGTCGGACGGTGGCGCCCAGCTCCTCGAACCAACGGACGGCCGCCTCCACGCTCCGATCCGGGTGCTCGTAGGCGGCCGCCGTGGGCAGCACCAGCACCTCGGTGCCTCCGCTGAGCGCCAGCAGGTCACGATCGAAGTCGCAACCGGCGCGCCACTCGCCACCGCCGACGAGGGCAAGGGTCCCGGGCATGGGACGAACCTAGCGGCGCGGCATCTGGACCCCGGTTCTCACGCGTCGGTAGGTTCCGCCCATGAGCATCCAGAAGCTGGGCATCGTCGGGTCGGGCATCATGGGATCGGGCATCGCCGAGGTGGCGGCCAAGGCCGGCATCGAGGTCGTCCTGCGGTCGCGCCAGCAGGCGTCGGCTGACGACATGGTCGCCTCCCTCGAGAAGTCGCTGGCCAAGCAGGTCGATCGCGGCAAGCTCGAGGAGGCCGCCGCCAAGGAGATCGGCGGCCGGGTCACCGCCACCGACGACCTGCAGCTCCTCGCCGACTGCGACCTCGTGTTGGAGTCCGTCGTCGAGGACCTGGCGGTCAAGAAGGAGCTGTTCCGTCAGCTCGACGGCGTGGTCAAGGCCGACGGCATCCTCGCCACCAACACCTCCACCCTCCCGGTGGTCGAGCTGGCCGTGACCACGAACCGCCCCGAGCAGGTCGTGGGCATCCACTTCTTCAACCCGGCTCCGATGATGAGCCTGGTCGAGGTCATCGCCCCGCTCACCGCCAGCGACGCGACCGTGGACGCCGCCAAGGCCTTCGCCGCCGGCTGTGGCAAGGACGTCGTCGAGGTGAAGGACCGCGCCGGTTTCATCGTCAACGCGCTGCTCTTCCCGTACCTCAACAACGCGGTCCGCATGCTCGAGAGCGGCACCGCCTCCCGCGACGACATCGACACCGCCATGAAGGGTGGCTGCAACTTCCCGATGGGTCCGCTGGCCCTGCTCGACCTCGTCGGCCTCGACACCTCGCTGTCGATCCTCGATGCCCTCTACGACGAGTTCAAGGACCCGAACTACGCAGCCGTGCCGCTCCTGCGCCGCATGGTGACCGCCGGCCAGCTCGGCCGAAAGTCCGGCAGCGGGTTCCACGACTACCGCAAGAAGTAGTAGCCAGGGCGCCATGAGCGCATCAGAGCTGTTCGACATCGCAGGCAAGCGGGCCGTGGTCACCGGAGGTGGCAGCGGGATCGGGACGATGATCGCCACGGGCTTCGTGGAAGCCGGCGTCAGCGTGATCATCGCCTCCCGCAAGGAGGAGTCCCTCAAGCAGGTCGCCGACGAGCTGTCGACCAAGGGTGACTGCACCTACGTGGTGGCCGACCTGTCGACCGAGGAGGGCTGCCGCGAGCTCGGCAAGGCGGTGGCCGAGCGCTGGGACTCCCTCGACATCCTCGTCAACAACGCCGGAGCCAACTGGGGTGCCCCGCTGGCCGAACAGGACACCAAGTCGTGGGCCCGCGTCCTCGACGTCAACGTGGAAGGCGTGTTCCACACCACCAAGTTCCTGCTGCCGCTGCTCCAGGCGGCCGGCACGGCCGAGGAACCGGCCCGAGTCATCAACATCGGGTCGGTCGACGGCATCCAGGTGCCGGGCTTCGAGACCTACGCGTACTCCTCGTCGAAGGCGGCGGTGCACCAGCTCACCCGCCACCTGGCCAAGCACCTGGCGCCGGCCATCACCGTCAACGCCATCGCGCCGGGCCCGTTCCAGTCGCGCATGATGAAGGCCACCCTCGACGCAGCCGGCGAGGGCATGGCCAAGATGATGCCGCTGAAGCGCATCGGGCGCCCCGAGGACATGGCCGGGCCGGCCATCTTCCTGAGCTCGAAGGCCGGCGCCTTCCTCACCGGCACGATCATCCCGGTCGACGGCGGCATCGCCACCACGAAGTAGGCGGCCGTGCCGGTGGAGCCTCCGCCGAGCTCCTGGCGGCTTCCCTCGGCTGACGAGGCGAACGCCGTCGGCATCGTCGGGGTCGGCGCCGACCTCGAGCCCGGGACCCTGCTCCAGGCCTACCGGCAGGGTCTGTTCCCCATGCCGGTGAGCCGGGGCGGACCGATCGGCTGGTGGTCACCAGACCCGCGAGGTGTGCTCCCGCACGGCGGGCTCAGGATCTCCCGCTCCCTCGAGCGCGCCCGGAGCCGATACGAGGTTCGGGTCGACTCCGCCTTCAGCGAGGTGGTGGATGCCTGTGCCGACCCGAGTCGACCGGGCGGCTGGATCACCGCCGACGTCAAGCGCGCGTACGGGCAGCTGCACGAGCTCGGCTGGGCCCACAGCATCGAGGCATGGGACGGCGAGGGGCTCGCCGGTGGGCTCTACGGCGTGGCAATCGGCGGCCTCTTCGCCGGCGAGTCGATGTTCCACCGCCGCACCGACGCTTCGAAGGTGGCGCTGGTCGAGCTGGTGGAGCGGCTGCGGGCGGACACCCCAGGGGCTCGGCTGCTCGACGTGCAGTGGAGGACCGACCACCTGGCGAGCCTCGGTGCCATCGAGGTGGCACGTCCTGACTACATGGAACGTCTCGCAGTGGCGCTGGCCGCGCCCCTCCCGACCGCCTGGGCCTGAGCTCCAGTTGTGGATGACCGGCCGAGGCGGGGATCATGGCCCGATGGCGACGCACCTGGAGCAGCCCGATCGTCCCTGGATGATCCGCACCTACTCCGGGCACTCGACGGCCAAGGCCAGCAACTCGCTCTACCGGTCGAACCTGGCCAAAGGGCAGACCGGCTTGTCGATCGCCTTCGACCTCCCCACCCAGACGGGCTACGACCCCGATCACGTCCTCGCCAAGGGGGAGGTCGGCAAGGTCGGCGTGCCCGTCGTCCACCTCGGGCACATGAGGGAGCTGCTCGACGGCATCCCGCAGGGCGAGATGAACACGTCGATGACCATCAACGCCCCGGCGGCCTGGCTGCTCGGCCTGTACGTCGCGAACGCCGAGGACCACGGCGTGCCCAGCGAGGCGCTGCGTGGCACGACGCAGAACGACATCGTCAAGGAGTACCTGTCGCGCGGCACCTACATCTTCCCGCCGCTGCCCTCCCGCCGGCTCATCGTCGACATGGTTGCCTTCTGCGCCGAGCGGGTGCCGCTGTGGAACCCGATGAACGTCTGCAGCTACCACCTGCAGGAGGCAGGGGCCACGCCGGTGCAGGAGCTGGCCTACAGCCTGGCCACCGCCATCGGCGTGCTCGACGCCGTCAAGGAGTCGGGCCAGGTGGACGACGACCGCTTCCCGGCGGTGTTCGCCTCCATCAGCTTCTTCGTCAACAGCGGCATCCGGTTCGTGGAGGAGACGGCCAAGATGCGCGCCTTCACGAAGCTGTGGGACCGCATCGGCCTCGAGCGCTACGGCGTCACCGACCCCAAGGCGCGTCGGTTCCGCTACGGGGTGCAGGTGAACAGCCTCGGCCTGACAGAGGCCCAGCCTGAGAACAACGTGCAGCGCATCGTCCTCGAGATGCTGGGCGTCACCCTCTCCCGCGACGCCCGGGCGCGCTCCATCCAGCTGCCGGCCTGGAACGAGGCCCTCGGCCTGCCCCGCCCGTGGGACCAGCAATGGGCACTGCGGATGCAGCAGGTCCTCGCCTACGAGACGGATCTCCTCGAGTACCCCGACCTCTTCGAGGGCTCGGTGGTCGTGGAGGGCCTCACCGAGGAGCTGGCCGGCGGCGCCTGGGCGGAGCTCGAGGACGTCCTCGCTCTCGGCGGCGCCTTCGAGGCCATCGAGGAGCTCAAGGGCCGGCTGGTGGCGAGCCATGCCGAGCGGATGCGCCGGCTGGAGTCCGGGGACCTCGCCGTGGTGGGCGTCAACCGCTTCACCGAGGCCCTCCCCTCGCCCCTCGAAGGCGAAGGCTCCATCATGCGGGTCGATCCGGCGCTGGAGGCCGAGACGATCGCCGAGCTGGGGGAGTGGCGCGCCGCCCGGGACGGCGACGCCGTGAAGCGCTCGCTGGACGAGCTGCGCCGGGTGGCCGCCTCGGGCGACAACGTGATGCCGGCCACCATCGACCTCGCCCACGCCGGGGGCACCAGCGGGGAGTGGGCCGACGTGCTGCGCGACACCTTCGGTGAGTACCGGGCCCCCACCGGGGTGGCCGCCGCCGCCGGGCGGGGTGGCGGAAGCGACGGGCTGAGGGCCATCGCCGAGCGGGTCAAGGCCCTGCCGGGTGGCCCACCGCGCCTGCTGGTGGCCAAGCCGGGCCTCGACGGGCACAGCAACGGCGCCGAGCAGATCGCCGTGGCCGCCCGCGACGCCGGGCTCGAGGTCATCTACCAGGGCATCCGCCTCACGCCCGAGCAGATCGCGGCCGTGGCGCTGGACGAGGACGTCGACGTCATCGGCCTGTCCATCCTGTCGGGCAGCCATCTCGAGCTGGTGCCGGAGGTGGTGCGCCTCTGTCGAGAGCGGGGCGTGACCGCACCGGTGATCGCCGGCGGCATCATCCCCGAGGACGACCGACCCCGTCTGCTGGCCGCCGACGTGGCCGCGGTCTACACGCCCAAGGACTTCGAGCTCACCAAGATCATGGGCGAGATCGTCGATCTGGCCATCGCCCGCAGGGGCTGACGCTATAGCCTGCCGCGCATGGCGGACGGGGGGCCGGAAGCAGGCAGCTCTGGCGGAGCCCTGGACGTCGACGCGTCCCTGCTCGACCCGTCCTCGGGGTTGTTCGCCCAGCCCTTCTTCCTCGCCGTCCTCAGCTGGCGGGTGATCGCCTGCCGGCGGGTGCTGCGCCCGCTCGCCTTCGTCCAGCTCGAGGTGGTCGACGGCCTCCCCGATGGGCCCGTCGTGCCGTCGGACCCCCGTGTCGTCACGGCCATGATCCTGGCCACGCTGCGGACGTCGGACGTGGCCGCTCGCCTGGCCGACGGGACCTACGGCCTGATGCTGGAGGACAACCCTGAGGACGGGGCCGTCTGGGCCGTCGAGCGGCTGCGGCGGTCGCTGGCCACGCGCCCGGGTGGACGTGCGCTCCGCGCCGGTGTGGCGTGCTACCCGGGCCAGGCGCTGACGCCGACCGACATCGTGCAGGCCGCGCAGGGCGCCTTCGCCGCAGCTCGTGAATGGCCCCAGGATCGCATCGAGGTAGCCCCGGCATCGTGAGGCAGCGTCTGGGTCGGCTGGTGCACTCCGTCGATCCGGCGCCGATGGTCGGAGCCACTCGATGGCGGGGCCCCCTGCCGGTGGCCCTGTGCTGACCTGAGCTCAGCGAACGGGGTCGTCGTCCCACTCGGGCGGGTCGGCGCCGAGGGGTCGGCCGGGCCACCGGACCTCACCTGGAGTCTGGCTGAGATGGGCGAGCAAGCCCTGCATCGGTACGCCGTCGACGTCGATCATCGACCCCCTGGCGGCGTAGTGCGGGTCCCGGGCGATGTCGGCCATGTCGTAGATCGGGGCGGCGGCCGCCTGTGCCTCGGCGAAGGCGTCCAGCACCTCGGCCTGGGTGCGGGCACCGCACCACTCGGACATGCGGGCGTCGATCTCCTCGCGCGCGGCGATGCGCCCGTTGAAGGAGGCCAGATCGGCTCGGTCGCCGAAGCCGATCAGCTCCATGACCCGGGCGGCGACGGACTCGGCCGACGTCGACACGGCCACCCAGAGGCCGTCGGCGCACGACCACGTGCCGCGCGGCACCGAGTACGGGATCCCCGACCCGAGCCGGGGCTGCAGGTAGCCGGTGGCGGCGTAGGCACCGGGGAGCGGGCCCATGCACTGGAACAGCGACTCCAGCAGGTTGACGTCCACCACCTGGCCAACCCCGGACCACAGCGCCACCATCGTGGCGAAGGCGCCGGCCATGGCGGTCACCTCGTCGGTCAGGGCGATGGGCGGCAGGAGCGGCCCGCCGTCGGGCTCGCCGTTGATGGCCGCAAAGCCTGACATGGCCTCGGCGATGGTGGCGAAGCCGGGGCGGCTGGCGTAGGGACCGTCCTGGCCGAACCCGGTGACCCGGAGGATGACCAGGCGGGGATTGGCCTCCAGCAGGACGTCGGGGCCGAGCCCGAGCCGCTCGAGGGTGCCCGGCCGGAAGTTCTCCACCAGCACGTGGGCGTCGGCCACGAGCCGCAGGATGGTGGCCACGCCGTCGTCGGACTTGAGGTCGACCACCGCGCAGCGCTTGTTGCGCGACACGAGCTTCCAGTAGAGCGACGTGCCGTCGACCGGATCCGGCACGCCCATGGCCCGGGTGCTGTCCCCGGTGCCCGGGCGCTCGATCTTGAGCACGTCGGCGCCGTAGTCGGCGAGGTAGCGCGCCGCCCCCGGCCCGGCGATCACCGTGGCCAGGTCCAGCACCCGGATGCCGGCGAGCGGGCCGCGGCGGGTCACGCCGGAGCGGGCATCGCGAAGCACCGATCGGCGAGGTCGCCGAAGGCGTAGCCCGCGTAGAGGCCGGCAAACATCTGGCGGGTCTGTTCGGTCCAGGCGAGCGCGTCCGGGGTGGAGATGCGACGGTGCACCTGCAGCACGCCGCCGTCGAACACCCGGTACTCGGCCCACGTGCCGGGGTAGTCCTTCACGCACGCCACCTCCGCCCAGGGCCGTTCGCCGGTGGCGCCGAAGTGCCGCACGCGGTTGCGATGGGTGTGGCCAGCGGCATACCCGATGATGTTCGGCTGGCGGGCGACGGCGGCGATGAAGCGATCGGAGTCGTCCGGGTGGATGCCGAAGTAGTCGTCGGGGCGCGCGCGGGAGGCCGGGTTCCACACGTGGTGGTGGCCGAGGGCCAGCACCGGACGGTCCGCATCGGCGGCGAGGTCCTCCAGCCACTCCAGCTGCTCGGCCGGCATCCGGCCACTGGTGTGTCCAGGGATCGTCGTGTCGAGGAGGGCCAGCGTGAGGCCGTCCACGTCGATGCGCTGTGGCCCTTCTGGGGCGTAGGTCTGATGACGGTAGGCGTCGTGGTTGCCCCGCACGTGGTGCAGGCGTTCGCCGAACGCGGTGCCGTAGGCCGCGAGGAAGGCGGCGTACTCGTCGTCGAGCCCGTCACAGGTGAGGTCGCCCTTGACCAGCACGGCGTCGGGGGCGAGGTCGACGATCTCGTCGATGGCGCCGCGGTTCATCAGCTCCGGATAGGGCTCAGCGCCCGGCTCGACGCGGAACACCGGCCCGTCGGGCAACCCATCCATGAGCCCGCAGACCTCCTCACCGACGTGCACGTCGTTGACGGTGGCCACCGTCGCCAGCCGCTCGCCCCAGCGGGGGAGGGTGCGGAAGGCGAACCCCTCGATCTCGTGGTCAGCGTCCGGGGCGAGGTCCGTGTAGGTGCGGGCGACGTGACCGTCGTGGATCACGGCCTCGTCGTCGGCGACGGTGGTGAGCTCCGCCACGGTCACCAGGGCCGGTCGCGTCGGACCGGGATCGGCCTGGTCCACCAGCGCCCGGCGAAGCGCCAGCGGGGCGGTGCCTCCACCTCGGCCGCCACCACGGCGACGGGCCAGGATGCCTCGATGGCGGCGGCGATGGCGGCCGCCTCCTCGTCGGTAGGGGTGGGGCGGGCCTCCATCAGGAACAGACTCCCATCACAGGGGCACGTTGCCGTGCTTGCGCTTCGGGAGCTCCTCGCGCTTCGAGCGCAGCAGCTCGAGGCCGGCCACCAGCTTGATGCGGGTGTCGGCGGGATCGATGACGTCGTCAACGAACCCGCGCTCGGCGGCGACGTAGGGGTTGCAGAACTTCTCGGTGTACTCGTCCACCAGCTCGACCCGCTTGGCCACCGGGTCGTCGGCTGCAGCCAGCTCCTTGCGGTAGACGATCTCCACCGCCCCCTGCGGGCCCATCACGGCCAGCTCGGCCGACGGCCAGGCGAAGGCGAGGTCGGCGCCGATCGACTTCGAGTTCATGACGACGTAGGCGCAGCCGTAGGCCTTGCGGGTGATGATCTGGATGCGGGGCACGGTGGCCTCGCAGTACGCGTAGAGGAGCTTGGCTCCGTGGCGGATGATGCCGCCGTACTCCTGGTCGACGCCGGGCAGGAAGCCGGGCACGTCGACGAAGGTGACCAGCGGGATGTTGAACGCATCGCAGGTGCGCACGAAGCGGGCGGCCTTCTCGGCGCTGTTGATGTCGAGCACGCCGGCGAGGACGAGCGGCTGGTTGCCCACGATGCCGATGGGGTGGCCATCGATGCGGGCGAAGCCGCAGGTGATGGAGCCAGCCCAGTGGGGGAAGTACTCGACGTAGTCGCCGTCGTCGACCACCGCCCCGATGACCGTCTTCATGTCGTAGGGGATGTTGGGGCTGGCCGGCATCAGGTCGCGCAGCTCGGGGCACGAACGGTTGGGGTCGTCCTCGGTGGCGACGTGCGGCGGCATGTCGAGGTTGTTGGAGGGGAGGAAGCTCAAGAGGTAGCGCACCTCCTCGAGCACCCCCTCCTCGTCGTCGCCCATGAAGGTGCACACACCGGACTTGGAGGCGTGGGACATGGCGCCGCCCAGCTCTTCCAGCGTCACCTCCTCTCCGGTCACCGTCTTCACGACGTCGGGCCCGGTGATGAACATGTGCGAGTGCTCCTTCACCATGAAGATGAAGTCGGTCATGGCGGGGGAGTACACCGCCCCCCCGGCGCACGGCCCGAGGATGACGCTGATCTGAGGGATGACGCCGGAAGCCAGCACGTTGCGGTGGAAGATGCCGCCGTAGCTGGCCAGGCTGACCGGGCCCTCCTGGATGCGGGCGCCGGCCCCGTCGTTCAAGCCGATGAGCGGGGCGCCCACCTTGATGGCGAGGTCCATGACCTTGTGGATCTTCTCGGCGAACACCTCGCCCAGCGCGCCGCCGAACACGGTGAAGTCCTGGCTGAAGATGAACACCTTGCGGCCGTGCACGGTGCCCCAGCCGGTGACGACGCCGTCCGTGTAGGGGCGCTCCAGCAAGCCGCTGTCGTGGGCCCGGTGGCGGGCGAGCATGTCGAGCTCGTGGAAGGAGCCGGGGTCGAGCAGGAACTCGATGCGCTCCCGGGCCAGCATCTTCCCCTTGGCGTGCTGGCGCTCCACCGACCGCTCGGAGCCGGCGTGCAGGGCCTGCTCCTTGCGCTTGGCCAGCTCGGACAGGCGCTCGCTCATGCTGTGCTCGGTCACCCCGCCAACGTACTTCCGGGCCCGGCGCCGACCGAAAACTAGACCGCCCGGTCAAGGCACGACATGATCCCCCCATGCATGATCTGGTGATCCGAGGGGGGACCGTCGTCGACGGGACCGGAGTGGCGGCGGCGACCGCCGATGTGGCCGTCAGCGGTGGGCGCATCACCGAGATCGGTCGGGTGGACGGGGCGGCCGAACGCGCGCTGGATGCCGACGGCCTGGTCGTTGCTCCCGGGTGGGTGGACATCCACACCCACTACGACGGCCAGGTGACCTGGGATCCCGACGTCACGCCGTCGAGCTGGCACGGCGTCACCACCGTCGTCATGGGCAACTGCGGGGTCGGCTTTGCGCCGGTGCGCCCCGGCGGGCGCAACTTCCTCATCGAGCTGATGGAGGGCGTGGAGGACATCCCCGGATCGGCCCTCCACGAGGGCATCGCCTGGGACTGGGAGAGCTTCCCCGAGTACCTCGACGCCCTTGACAAGACGCCCCGTGCGCTCGACATCGCCGCCCAGGTGCCGCACGCCGCCCTGCGCGCGTACGTGATGGGCGAGCGGGCGCACGAGCGTGATGCCGACGTCGACGAGATGGATGAGATGTCGAAGCTGGCCGAAGAGGCCCTCCGGGCGGGCGCCTGCGGCGTCAGCACCAGCCGCACCATCCTGCACCGCTCCAAGCACGGGCTGGTGCCGGGCACGGATGCCGCCCCGGAAGAGCTGCTCGCCCTCGGTGACGCCATCGCCCGGGCCGGCCACGGGGTGTTCCAGCTGGTCTCCGACGCGCAGGGTGGCGCCGCCGACCGCAGCTGGCTCGTCGAGCTGGTCGAGCGCACTGGCGCCCGTGCCACCTACACCCTGGCCCAGGCCGGCTACGCCCCCGACGCGTGGCGCGATGCCCTCGCGGCCACCGTGGACGACCAGGCGGCGGGGCGCAACATCATCCCGCAGGTGGCGTGCCGGCCCACCGGCATGCTGTTCGGGTTGCAGTCCTCCCTGCACCCGTTCTTCACCCACCCCAGCTACCGGGCCCTCGGTGAGATGCCGCTGGCCGAGCGCGTGGCCCGCTTGTCGCAACCCGGGGTGCGAGCCGCCCTGCTCGCCGAGGAGCCGCAGACCCGCAATCCCATCGCTCGCGGCCTCATGCAGCGCTGGGAGCAGATCTTCCCCCTCGGCGACCCGCCCGACTACGAGCCGCCTCGCGCGGCCAGCGTGGCCGGCGTGGCCGAGCGCGAGGGTCGGGCGCCGCAGGAGGTCGCCCTCGACTGGCTCCTCGAGCGCAACGGCACCGGCTTCCTGTTCGCCCCGCTGGCCAGCTACGCCGACCACGACCACGAGGCGCTGCGGGAGATGATGCTCAACCCGAACACCGTCCTCGGCCTGTCCGACGGTGGCGCTCACTGCGGGCTCATCTGCGACGTGAGCATGCCGACCTACCTCCTCACCCACTGGGTGAACGGCCGCACCCGGGGCGAGCGGATCAGCCTCGAGCAGGCCATCAGCCTCCAGACGTCTCGTACCGCCGCCGCCTACGGCTTCGCCGATCGCGGTGTGCTGGCCGAGGGGATGCGGGCCGACATCAACCTCATCGACCTCGACGGCATGCACCTCCGGGCGCCGGAGATGGCCTTCGACCTCCCCGCCGGCGGGCGCCGCCTCATCCAGCGGGCCGACGGCTACGTCGCCACCCTCGTCGCCGGCCAGGTGACGATGGAGCACGGCGAGCCCACCGGCGCCCGCCCCGGTGGCCTCGTCCGCTTCTGACAGAACTGAGCACGGGTCGCGCCGCCCGATGAGCCACCCTGTGGGATGGCCATCGAGGCGCGGGGGCTGACCAAGGTCTTCAAGACGGGGCGTCGCCGCGCTCGGAAGCGCATCGACGCAGTGCGCGACCTCGACCTCGTCGTGGCCGATGGCGAGCGGGTGGCCTACATCGGGCCGAACGGCGCCGGGAAGTCCACGTCCATCAAGATCCTCACCGGACTCCTCCACCCGACCGCTGGCCAGGCCACCGTGCTCGGGCTCACCCCCTGGGAGGACCGCAAGCGCCTGGCCCGACGGATCGGCACCCTCTTCGGCCAGCGGTCGCTGCTGTGGCTCGAGCTGACCCCGCGCCAGTCCTACCGGATGCTGGCGGCGATCTACGGCCTCGATCGCGACGACGAGCCCCGTCGGATCGCCGAGCTGGGGGATCTGCTCGACGCCGTCGACCTGTTCGACCAGCCGGTGCGGTCCCTCTCGCTCGGACAGCGGATGCGGTGTGAGCTGACCGCCTGCCTGCTCCACGACCCGGAGATCCTCTTCCTCGACGAGCCCACCATCGGGCTCGACCTGGTGGCCAAGCAGCGCTTCCGGGAGCTGCTGGTGCGCCTCAACGAGCAGCAGGGCACCACGATCTTCCTCACCTCGCACGACGTGGCCGACATCGAGCACGTCGCCCGTCGGGCCGTGGTCATCAACCACGGCGAGGTGATCTACGACGACGAGGTGGCGGCCATGCGGCGTGCCCTGCTGGCCACCAAGGTCGTCGAGGTGGGGCTCATCGCTCCGATCCAGGCGCCCTTGCAGGCGGGCGTCACGGTGCTCGAGCACACCGACCAGGCGTTGCGCCTCGTGGTCGACACCCACCTCACCCCGATCCGGGTGGTGCTCGACGAGCTGCTCGACGGACCGGCCGTCGCCGACGTCTCCGTGGTCGACCCGCCCCTCGAGCAGGTCATCGCCGAGATCTACGAACGACCGGCCCGATGACGCGACGCGCCTTCGTGGAGGCCGTGCGGGGAGCGAGCCAGCGCGTGGTGGCCGAGCCGGGTGGGCTCGTGGTGTCACTGGCCTTCTATCTCGTCATCGTGGCGGTGCTCTCGGGGCTCTGGCGGGTGGCCGTAGGCACCAACGACGGAAACCTGGCCGGCTACGGCGCCGTCGCGCTGACCTGGTACATCATCACCTCGGAGGCGGCGACGGTGTCGATCCACACCCGGCTCATCGCCGACGTCGGCGACGACATCGGCTCCGGTGCCATCGCCGTGGAGCTCCTGCGGCCGGCGTCGGTCATCGGGGTGCGGGTGGCCACCGAGCTGGGTCGCACCCTGCCGAAGCTGTTGGTCCTCTGGGTGGCCGGCGGGCTGATGGCCGCCGTCGTAGCTGGCGGCCCGCCGCGACCGCTCGCGCTCTTGCTGGCCGCCCCCAGCCTGGTGCTGGCCGTGACCGCCAACCTCATCGCCCAGCACGGGGTGGCCGCCGCCGCCTTCTGGCTGCGCGATGCGGGCTCGGCCTGGTTCCTCTACCTCAAGGCGGTGTTCATCACCGGCGGCATGATCATCCCCCTCGAGCTGCTGCCGAACGGGCTGGAGCGGGCATCGCTGTTCCTGCCCTTCCGGGCTATGGCCTACGCCCCCGCCCGGCTGGCGGCTGGCTTCGTCGAGCCGCACCTCCTCCTGGAGCAGATCGGTTGGATCGCCGTGCTCGCGATCGGAGCGGTGGCCGTCTTCGGAGCGGGGGAGCGGCGGCTTCAGGTGGTGGGCGGGTGAGGGGGCTCTGGGCCACCCTGCGCAACGCCTTCGCCGAGGCCCTGGCCAAGCCCGCCGCGCTGGTGTCGCAGATGGTGGTGATGGCGGCCAACGACTTCGTCTGGGTGATCTTCTGGGTGCTGTTCATCGATCGCGTCGGCACCCTCGGCGGGTGGGACCGCGACCGGATCCTGCTCCTGCAGGCCGTGCTCACGGCGGCCGGTGGCCTATCGCTCGGCGTCTTCGCCAACGCCCGCCGGGTCGGCGTCATGGCGGTGGACGGCGGGCTCGACGCGGTCCTGTCCCTGCCCGTACCACCGCTCGCGCACCTGCTCGTGCGTCGGATCGAGCCGGTCAACATGGGCGACCTCGCCTTCGGCATCGTGCTGTTCGCCGTGGTCGGCGATCCGACGCCCGTTCGGACCCTCGTCTTCGTGCTGGCCGTGCTGGCCTCGGCGACGCTGCTGACCGGCTTCCTCGTCCTCACGGGGGCCCTGGCCTTCTTCATCGGGCGGAGCGAGAGTGGAGAGCTCGGCTTCAACGCCATGCTCCTGATGGGCGCCTACCCCGTCGACGTCTTCGCCGGCGCCGTGAAGGTGCTGCTGTTCTCGGTGGTCCCTGCTGCTTTCGTGGCCACCGTTCCCGCCCGCCTCATCGACGACTTCGATCTGGCGCTGGCGGCCCAGCTCGTCGGCGTGGCGTCCACCTTCGCAGTGGCGGCGGCCACCACCTTCACCCTCGGCCTGCGCCGCTACACCTCTGGCTCGGTCTGGTCGAGGGTCTGACGCCCGAGGCGCACGCGGTAGGCGAGCCAGCGCTGGATCATCTCCCGGGCGTCGTCTACGTCCATGGCCCCATCACTGGAACAGGTTCTCGCTCTTGGCCAGGGCTACGTTCGAGCGGTGGACCTGCCCGTGATGCCGCCGGTGAAGCCGATGCTGGCCAAGGCGGTGCACGAGGTGCCCCGGCAACCGGGGCTGCTGTACGAGCCGAAGTGGGACGGCTTCCGCTGCATCGTGTTCCGCGACGGCGATGAGCTCGAGCTCGGGTCCCGCAACGACCGACCCCTCACGCGGTACTTCCCGGAGCTGGTGGAGCTGCTGCGGGAGGCGCTGCCCGGGCGCTGCGTCGTCGACGGCGAGATCGTGGTCGTCACGGGCTCGGGGCTCGACTTCGACACCCTCCAGCAGCGCCTGCACCCGGCCGAGTCGAGGGTGCGGAAGCTGGCGGAGGAGACGCCGGCCAGCTTCGTGGCCTTCGACCTGCTGGCCCTCGAGGACCGTGATCTGCGAGGGGAGCCGTTCCGAGAGCGGCGACGCCTTCTCGAAGGGGTGGTGGACGGAGCGCTGGCGCGCGTGCACCTCACGCCGATGACCGACGACGCCGACATCGCCCAGGACTGGTTCACCCGCTTCGAGGGCGCCGGCTTCGACGGTGTGATGGCCAAGCCCGCCGACCTTCCCTACACCGAGGACAAGCGGTCGATGTGGAAGGTGAAGCACGAGCGCACCGCCGACTGCGTGGTGGCCGGGTTCCGCACGCACAAGGACGGCGAGGGGGTCGGGTCGCTGCTGCTCGGGCTCTTCGATGACGACGGCACCCTGCACCACGTCGGCGTGGCCAGCAGCTTCACGGCCGCCCGGCGGCGGGAGCTCAAGGATGAGCTGGCGCCGCTGCAGGAGCGGGCCCTCGAGGACCACCCCTGGCGCGACTGGGCCGAGGCGGCCAGCCCGGCCACCGATGCCGGGCGGATGCCGGGCGGCGTCAGCCGTTGGAACGCCAAGAAGGATCTCTCGTGGGAACCGCTGCGCACCGAGCTCGTGGCCGAGGTCCGCTACGAGCACGTCCTCGGCGGTCGCTTCCGCCACGGCGGGCGGCTGGTGCGCTTCCGCCCCGACCGCACGCCGGCGTCCTGCACCTACGCCCAGCTGGAGGAGGTGGCTCCGGCGGAGCTGGCCACCCTGTTCACGGGATCGGGGTGAGGGCGTCGGCCTGGTAGCGGACGTTCGGGTTCCAGAGCAGGAACCCGTTGATGCCCAGAGAGGCGGCGGCGTCGATCTGGGCTCGCACCATGTCGGGGGTGTAGCGAACGCCGAAGAGGGTGAAGTCCTGGATCCAGGGCAGGAAGCGCACACCGGAGCCCTCCGCGACCCGCTGGAAGTCGGCCAGGGACTTGGCGACGATGTCGTAGGGCTGGTTGATCGGACTCGGCACCCGGTACTGCCCTGGGCCCCAGTGCGACGGGTAGGTCATGGGAGCGAGGTAGTCCACGACCCGGGCCATGGCCGGGATGTCCTGGGCGATGCTGTCGCCGGCCGCGGCGGCGATGCCGAACACGGACGCGCCCTGGAAGGCGCCCTTGGCCCGCAGCGCGGCGTGGCTCTCGGCCAGGAAGTCGGCCACCGAGGCGGAGCTCGGGCCCACCAGACCGGGCACGACCATCGTGTCTGGGTCGCCCTCCGGCCGGCGGATGTAGTCCCACAGGATGTCCTTCACGCCGAGGTCGACGGCCTCGAGGGCGATGTCGAGGTTGTACTGCCGCACCGCGGGGTTGGCGTAGTTGGCGAAGCCGCCGTAGGTGCTGAGCATGTCGCCGGATGGGGTGAGCAGGACCTCGTCCTTGCGCCCGGCCGCCCACGCCGCCTCGGCGTAGATGGGGTCGCGGAAGGCGACCAGGCGGCCGATGACCCGCACGCCCTTGCCCTCGAGCACCCGTACGGCCGCTCCGAGGTCGTAGTCGGCCGACACCGCGCCGATCTCCACCGCCTTGGGCACCTGCGACTCGTAGCTCACCACGCCGGCCTCGTCCTTGAGGTCGAGCTCGACGGTGTCGACGAGGCCCCGGTCGATGAGGTCCATCACGCCGGCGTGGAGCTCGTCGTTGGCCCAAGCCGCGCCGCTCACGTGGATGGCCTTGGAGCTGTCCGGATACTCGACGGGCACGACCACGTGGGCGGTGGTGCTGTTGCCGGCCTCGTCCACGGCGGTGAAGGCGAGGGCGCCGGTGGGTGGGGTGTCGAAGTCGACGGAGAACCCGCCGTCGTCGACGTCGAGCGGCTCGCCGCGGAACTGCAGGTCGACGCCCTCCTCGACGGTGCCGCGCACGGTGACGGCGTCGGCGATCGGTACGGGGTCGAGCGTCGGTGGGAGCTCCAGGGTGGGGGCGATGCTGTCGACCACGTAGCTCCAGCTGAACGACGAGTCGCCGAGGAACATTCGGCTCACGGACAGCTCGATCTTGTGCTCGCCCTCGGCGAGAGCTTGGTCCACCAGCTCCAGCTCCACGAGCTGGGCGGGGCGGATGCGGACGGTGGCGCCGTCGGCCTCCGGTTCGAGGTCCTCGAGCACCGGTACGCCGTCGACGGTGAGGTCGGCCCGGAACAGCGCGTCGCTGGAATCGAGGGTGATGGCGATGTCGAGCTCGCCGGCCGCCACTGGGGTCAGCGCCCGGCCGTCGTCGAGGCCGGCCGTGGCCACGTCCACCCGGGTAGCGCCCCAGAAGGCCATCACCAGCCAGGCCACGACGCCGATGCCGGCCAGGACGAGCACCAGGAGGAACACGTCGATCTGACCCGGAAGCTTGTTGAAGCGGGGGGACTTGGCTCGGTGCAGGCGGAGCGATCCGGGCGTGAGATCAAGGGTGGTCGAGCGAGGAGGCGCCCAGAGGCCGCGATCGGCGCGACCGCGCTTGCGGGCCGGGTTGGCCCCGGGGATGTCACGGAGGGAGGTGGCCATGGAGGTGCGGCCGCTTCCGGCCAGCGACAAGTCTGCCTGGCCGAGGCCGCTTCGGGCCATCGCGGGGGACATCTGGACCAGACTGGGGCGCAGTGGCCGAGTCGATCGTGATCGAGGCAGGGGGCATCGAGGTGCCCATCACGCACCCGGAGAAGGTGTTCTTCAGCGCTCGTGGGGAGACGAAGGCAGACCTCGCCCGCTACTACCTGGCCGTCGAAGCCCCCCTCCTCGAGACCGTGCGCGACCGACCGGTGCTGCTCCAGCGCTTCCCGGAGGGGGCCGGCGGCAAGTCGTTCTTCCAGAAGCGCGTGCCGGCCTCCGCGCCGGAGTGGCTCACCACCACGCAGGTGTCGACCCCGAACGGCACGACCAGCGATGCGTTGGTGGCGGCCGACCTGGCCCACCTGCTGTGGGCGGTGAACCAGGGATGCCTCGGGTTCCACGTCTGGCCGAACCGGGTGCCGCACCTGGAGGTGGCCGACGAGCTCCGCATCGACCTGGACCCGTCCCCGGGGGTGGGCTTCGCCGAGCTCCAGGAGGCCGCCGTCGCGGTGCACGAGCTCCTCGACGAGCTGGGCATCGACGCCTTCATCAAGACGTCGGGCTCGCGTGGGCTCCACGTCTACGCCGCCCTCGAACCGCGCTGGGACAGCTACGAGGTGCGGGCGGCGGCCGTGGCCCTCGCCCGCGAGCTGGAGCGTCGCCATCCCGAGCAGATCACCGCCCAGTGGTGGAAGGAGGAGCGGGGCGAGCGGGTGTTCGTCGACTTCAACCAGAACGCGCCCCACAAGACGGTGTTCGGCGCGTGGTGCGTGCGCCCGCGCGTCGGGGCCCAGGTGTCGACGCCGATCTCCTGGGACGAGCTGGCCACCATCGAGCCCGACGAGCTCACCATCGCCACCGTCCCGGCTCGGCTGGCCGAGCGCGGGAACGCCTGGGCCGGCATGTACGAGCGCCCGCAAGACCTCACGCCCCTGCTCGAGCGCTCGGCCCGTGACATGGCCGACGGCCTGATGGACGCGCCCTGGCCGCCGGTGTACCCGAAGCAGCCGAACGAGCCGCCTCGAGTGGCGCCGAGTCGGGCCCGCACAACTTGACCCGCCGGTCAAGATCCAGTGTGCTAGAGGGCCATGACTGATACCGCCATGTCTGACACCGCTCAGCGCACGACGCAGCCCACCGACGCCGTCGAGGCCGTCATCGAGTGGCTGAAGGAGAACTGGGACCCTGACCTCACCGTGGCGGAGTGGTGGGAGCGCTTGGGCCTGTCGGGTTGGGCCGCGCCCGGTCTCCCGGAGAACGCCTACGGCAAGGGTCTGAACCGCAACGACAGCGTGGCCGTCCAGAACGCCATCGCCGAGTTCGGGGCTCTCAGCGCGCCGGGCGGGCTGGGCCTCATGCTGGCCGCGCCCACCATCGCCTCTCACGGCACGCAGGAGCAGATCGACCTCTTCGTCCGTGACATCGTCACGGGCCAGAGGGCTTGGTGCCAGCTCTTCAGCGAGCCCGGCGCCGGGTCCGATCTCGCCGGCCTGCAGAGCCGGGCCATCAAGGACGGCGAGGAGTGGGTGGTCACCGGCCAGAAGGTGTGGACCTCAGGCGGCCAGGTGGCCGACCTCGGCATGCTCATCGCCCGCACCGACCCCGACGTCCCCAAGCACCAGGGCATCACCTACTTCGGCATCGACATGCACCAGAAGGGGATCGAGATCCGCCCGCTGGTCGAGATGACCGGTCACGCCATGTTCAACGAGGTGTTCATGGAGGAGGCCGTCGTCGCCGACAGCGCCCTCATCGGCGGCCTCAACAACGGGTGGGCGGTGGCCAACACCACCCTCATGAACGAGCGGGCCAGCCTCGGCTCGGGCGGCGGCCATGCGGCGGCCAGCGCCGCCACCCCGGGCACCGTGGTCAACGACCTGGCCAAGCGAGCGGGCGACTTCGTGGCCGGCGGCGGCGCCAGCCCTCGCCGACGCGGTGGTGGCGGTGGCATGTTCGGTGCCTCCTACAAGCTCCTCGTCGAGCTGGCCAAGGGCAACGGCAAGATCGCCGACCCC
>JBDSUN010000176.1:0-8469 GCA_039927735.1 Acidimicrobiales bacterium
GGAAGCCGATGAGATCGGCCACCTCGGCGGGTACTGGGTCGGCTGAGGTGGCGCTTGCGACGCCGGCTCCGACGAGCGCCCCACCCGCGACCATGGCGGTAGGGCCCTCGGTGCGCGACCCGTCGGAACCGGTCGGCTCGTCGCTCGACGGGACGTCAGGGTCGGCGGCGGTGGCCACGGAAGCACCGGCGACGGCCGCTGCCCAGGCCGCAGGCGGAGCAGGGCGGACGTCATCAGGTTCGGCGGCGGCCCGAACCCCGGCCGCCCAGGCGCGCAGGTCGTGGGGGCGGTTGGCGGGGTCAGCATCGAAGGCCAGGGTGACAAGGGCGGCGAGGGCCGGGGGTACGGCGGGCGACACCTGCGCGATCGGCGTGGCATCGCTGCGGCGCACTGCGTCGAGCACGGCGAGCACGTTCGACCCTGCGTAAGGGAGCTGGCCGGTGAGCAGCTGGTAGCCGGTGACGCCGAGGGCGTAGGTGTCGGCCGCCGGCGAAGGGGCCTCGTCAGCCAGGATCTCGGGGGCCGTGTACGGGGCGGTGCCGAGCACTGACCGGCTGTTGGTGAGCCGCAACGAGTCAAGCATCGGCAGGGCGAGGCCGAAGTCGGCCAGGTAAGAGTCGCCTCCTGCCGAGAGGAGCACGTTGGACGGCTTCACGTCACGGTGCAAGAAGCCCTTGCCGTGCGTGGCGGCCAGGGCTTCGGCGACCGACGCCAGCACCTCGGCTGCTGCGCCCGGGGCGAGGGCGCCGGAGCGATCAAGCACGTGAGCGACGGTGCCGCCGGGGAAGAACGGCATCACCACGTGGGTGCCGCGCTCATCGGCGCCGACGTCGATCACCGTGGCGATGTGCGGGTGCTGGAGCTCGGCCAGCACAGATGCCTCGCGCCGCAACCGGACGGTGAGGTTCGGGTCAAGCACCGGCAGGGTCTTCACGGCCACCAGCCGGCCCATCGAGGCCTGCCGGGCGAGGTAGACCACGCCCATCCCGCCCCGGCCCAGCTCGGTGAGGACCTCGTAGGGGCCGACGGTCGCAGGGAGCGGCGGCGCGGCCGTGGCGACGGCACGGCCCGAGCCGGAACCGCCGGCGCTGGCCAGGCTGGTGAGGCGGGTGGCCTTCACCGCGCCCAGGGCCACCGCGGCCTTCGGATCGCCCCAGGTCTGGGGGAGCTGACCGAAGCGCTCGGCCACGAGACGGGTGACGAGAGGGATGCGCGACGAGCCGCCGGCCAGGTTCACGGCGGCGAGGTCGCTCACGGCGATCCCCGCCCGCTCCACGGTCGCCCCCAGCTCGTCGACCGTGGCGGTGACATCGGACTGGATCAGCGACTCGAGCTCGTCGCGAGTGACGAGCACGGTGTCGTCGACCGGCGAGCCGACGTACACCGTGTACTCGGCGTTGGACGACAGCGCCTCCTTGGCGCGGCGCACCTCGAGCCGCAGGTCGTGGCCGACCTTGCGCCACGATCGGTCCGTGGAGAACCGCAGGCTCTCCCACGCCTCGGGCGACTGCTCCGCCAGGCGATCGCCGACGTGGGTGAACAGCCGCTCGTCGAAGGCCTCGCCGCCGAGCCGCTCGTCGCCACCGGGCAGGCCGACGACGTCGAATCCCTCACCGGTGCGTCGGAGCACGGCCGTGTCGAAGGTGCCGCCACCGAGGTCGTACACGGCCACGAAGGCCCCATCGTCGATGCGCTCGTCGAGGAAGTGCACCGCGGCGGCCACCGGCTCGGGCACGAACACCGGCAGCGGGAGCCCCGCCAGCTCGGCCGCCTCAGCCAGCTTCTCCCGCCGGACCGAGCCCCAACGGGCCGGGTGGGTGAGTCGGAGCTCGGACGGCGGCTGACCGCCCTGGCGGCGGATCGCCTCCGCCGCAATGGCCCGAAGGATCGCTGCCACCGCCTCGACCGGCCGGACGGGACGCGGGCCCAGCAGCATCATCTCGTCGCCGAGCCGCCGCTTGGGAGTGCGCTCCGCTCGTTCGGGGGACAGCGCGACCTGCGCCTCCGCCGCCGCCCCCACCACCAGCTCACCCGAGTCGGTGGCCAGGACGACGGACGGCATCCGCGCCGCACCGTCGATCTCCACCACCTCCGCGCGCCCGTCGACACCCATCGCCGCCGATGTCGTCGTCGTCCCGAAATCGATGGCGAGGATCCAGCTCGTGCCCATGTTCGCCCTCCCTGGGGGAAACCTAGCCAATGGCCGAGCATCCTCGTACTCGCGCCAACCCGGCGCATCCTCGCATTCCGCCAAACCCTGTCGCAGCTTGGGCCGCGCCCCGGCTCAGCGGGCGAGCAGGGCGAGCAGGGCGAACACCACGCCAACGGCCACGAGACCGATGGCGACGATCGTGCCGATTCGCTGCCGGTCCCACGGGTCGGCGGCCGGGCCATGGTCGGGCGCAGGGGGTTCGGCCCCTTCGGTCGGGACGACCTCCGGCACGTGGGGACGCACGGGCGGAGGCTCCGCCGCGGTCGCCGGCGGCTCGTCCTCCGCTGGCTCGGGCTCGGAGGGCGCCACTGACGGCTCCGGTTCCGGCTCCTCTGGTACGGCGGGTGCCGGAGGGCCCGGCGGCGTGAAGGCGGCGGTGGGGGAAGGCCCGATCTCCGTCTGGGCGGCTGCGCGCAGGGCGCCCAGGCTGACGGCCCCCTTGGGATCGCCCCACGTGGTGGGCGGTCGACCGGTGGCCTCGGTGAGCACCTGCCCGACGATCGGCGCCCGGGCGCAGCCCCCCACCATCACGACCGTGGCTAGCTGCTCGGGGGAGAGGCCGGCCCGTCGAATGGCGTCGAGGAGCGAGCGAGCGGTGGCGATGATCGAGTCGCGGACGAGGGCCTCCAGCTCGGTGCCGGACAAAGACAGCTCGGCGTCCACCGGAGCCCCGAGGTACCAGCGATAGGTGCTGGAGCTCGACAGGGCTTCCTTGGCCGTGCGGGCGTCTCGCCGGAGCTGCCAGCGGGCCTGGCGCCACACGCGGGCTTCGGACGATGTGAGCTGTGCGGCCGTGTCGGCATCGAGCCGGTCGAGCACGGCACGCACGACGAGGTCGTCCAGCGCCTCGCCGCCGAGCGAATCGTCGCCACCGGGGGGCCCGGCAACCACGAACCCGTCGGGGGTGCGGCGCACGATGGCGGCGTCGAAGGTTCCGCCGCCGAGGTCGTAGACGGCGAGGAAGGCGCCCGGCGCGGCGACGTCATAGGCGAGGTGAGCGGCCGCGGCCACGGGCTCGGACACGAGCACCGGATCGGGGAGCTGGGCTCGCCCCGCGGCATCGCGCAGGAGGTCGAGGCGAGCGGAGCCCCACTGCGCGGGGTGGGTGAGCACGAGCCGCGTCGGCGCGGTGCCCGCCATGCGCCGGGAGGCGGCGGCGCCGACGTGGCCGAGGATGGCGGCGAGGGCGTCCACCGGGTCGACTGGGCGCCCGCCGAGCAGCATCACGGGGTCGCCGAGCCGGCGCTTGGGCGTGCGTTCGACGCGCTCCGGGTCCAGTGCCGCCTGCGCCTCGGCGGCGTCACCGACCACGAGCGGTCCGTGAGCCGGGGCCAGGACGGTCGACGGCATTCGAGATCGCCCATCGAGCTCGATCGGGTGTCGGTTGCCGTCCGCAGCGATCGCGGCGGCCGTCGCCGTCGTGCCGATGTCGACGGCCAGCTCCCAGTGGCTCACGACCGGTCATCCTCGCGCGGGTTGCTCATGGCATCGAGAGGGCGACCGCCTCGGCGGTCGTCCGTACACCGAGCGAACGACGTGCCGCGGCCAGCCGACGCTCGGCCGTGCGGGTCGAGAGGTGAAGGGCGTCGGCAGCAGTGCCGACGGACGCGCCCGTCGCCAGCGCGGCGAGGAGAGCGCGCTGGTCGTCGTCGAGCACGGCCAGCGGATCGGGACCGAGCGCGACGAGCTCGACCGTGCCGATGCGCCGCAGGTCGTCGAGCAAGCGGGCGCGCCGGCCGTCGTCGGGGCAGCCGATCACGAGGCCAACGCCACGAGCCGCGATGAGCACGGCCGCCGCCACGGTGTCATCGTCGTCGACGGATCCCGTGCGCACCCAGCGCCGGTCGGTGAGGTCCCACGGCTGCGGCGGGAGGTCGAACCCTTCGACGCACCGCCATCCGTCCGCGGTCAGCCGATCCAGCTCCTGCGTCGGGGGCGCAGCGCGGTCGGTGACCCAGAGGGGGAGGGTCATCGCTCGAGGTCGCTCACGAGGGCGGCGGCGTGGAGGCGCGTGCGGGCATCGAGCTTGCGCATCGCCGATTCCACCTGGGTGTCGATGGTGGACGCAGCCACGCCGAGCGCCTGCCCGGCCTCGCCGCTGGTGAAGCCGAGTCGGACCAGCTCGAGCACCTCTACCTCCCGGGCCGACAGCGGTCCGCGTCCGGTGCCGTGGCTCGGGCGGGTGCGGCAGCCGGCCGCGCGCAACGACGCTCGCACGCGCGCGACCAATGGTCGTTGACCGAGCGGGGCCGCCTCCGCCTCGACGGCCCGCAGGCGAGCGATCGATGCCGCTTGGTCGTCGGCGTCGCGGTTGGCGGCGTCGGCGGCCGCCCACTGGCAGCGCAGCTCACCGCGCCGATGCCAGCCGCTCCAGGCCGACGCCGCGGCTTGGAACGCGACGGCGACCTCGGCCGGCGCCGCGGTGGCGCGCTGGGCGAGGGCGGCGAGCTCGAGATCGGCAGCCACCAGACCGGGCCACGGCGATCCGGGGGTCGGCGGAGGGGCAGCGACGCCGGCGCCGGGGGCCAGCTCCGCCGCCCAAGTGGCGGCGAGCACGGTCAGGGTCGTGGCCGGGGAGGGGATGGACCGGTCGACCGCCTCGGCCGCGGCGCGTGCCCGTCCGAGTCGCCCACCGGCCAGCTCGGCCTCGGTGAGAGCCCAGGTGAGCAGGGCGCGCCCGCCCGGTGAGGGTGGGGCCCGCAGCGCGGTGGCGGCAAGGTCGGCGGCGGCGGCGGTGCGGCCGCTATCGGCCAGTGCGAGAGCAAGGTGGGCGATTGCGACCTCGCGGTCGACGGGCCGCTCGATCTGGTCGAGCAGACGGCGGAGCCGGGCGGCGATGCCGTCGGAGTCGGCGGTCAGGTGGAAGGCGAGGACGAGCTCGAGGAGCTCCACGTCCGTCGGTGGTCCGTCGCTCGCGCCAGTGGTCGTGGGCGGCTGGCCGGACAGCAGCGTGCCCCAGATCCGCGTGGTGGGGTCGAGGTGGAGGGGGTGGCGCTGCCACCGCTCGTCGCCCGCCACCAGACGAGCCAACCCGAGCGAGCCCTGGGCACCGCCGTGCTCACGGCCGCCGACATCCACGGCGCGCTCGGCGGCCCTGACGGCTTCGGTCGGTCGCCACAACGGCCACGCCAGCGCCCGAGCGGTGGCGGCGAGGGCGCGGGCCCGATCTTCGGAGGCAGCTCCGCCCGCCACCGCCCCGGCCGCCTCGAGCGCTGCCGCAGGGTCGCCGTCCCGAGCTCGAGCCTCGGCGACCACGGCAAGCACGGCCCCCGTGGGGGCATCCCCCGCAGCGGTGAGCGCCGACTCGGCCAACGACCGGCCGAGGGCATGGTGCCGCGCCGCGATGGCGGCCAGGGCAGCTCGAGCGAGGTGGCTCGACCGATCGCTGTCCACCGCCCCCGCGGCCGCAAGCTCCAGCAGGTGGGCGCGCTCGAGACCCTGCGCCCGCTCGGCCGCCTCGATCGCTAGGGGGCGGGCTGCGTCTAGGTCCCCGGCGTGGACGAGGTGCTGGGCGCGGCGACCGGGCTCGCCGGTCAGCACCGCCAGCCGCCGGTGCACGTCCTGGAGCGCGCCCGGCTCGAGCGAGTCGCTCGCGGCGGTCCCGCTCAGCTGGTGGCGAAGGTGCACGACCCCGTCGCGGACCGTGACGAGCCCTGCGGCCAGGAGCGCGTCGAGCGGCGAGTCGATGACTTCGGCCGGCAACCCGTCGTCGTGCGCTCCGAGCATGGCCAGGGCGAGACGCGACGGCTCGTCGCACGAGGCGACGGAGGCCCGCAGCGCCTCGACGAGCGTCGTGGCGAGGTCGTTGCCGGCCAGCAGCTGCTGGAGCACCAGGGGGTTCCCTGCCGATCGACGGACCAGAGCGTCGATCGCCGCGTCCTCGGCGTCGGGTCGAGTGCGGCGTGCCAGGGCGCCGCACTCGTCGGCGTCCAGTGGAGCGAGGGCGGCCACGGTACCACCGGCGGCCGCCACCGCGGCGCGGGCGGCGGGCGCGCCGTCGTCACCGAGGCGGATCCCGACCAGGACGCGCGCCTGGGTCGCAACCGCGCGCAGCTGGGCGAGCGTCTCCGGGTCGGCCCACTGCAGATCGTCGATGACGAGCACGCCGGACCCCACGTGGGCGCGGACGAGGGAGGGGAGCGACGTCGGATCGGCGGAGAGGTCGGTGCCGAAGGCTCGGTTGAGCGGGACGAGCGGCGATCGCTGCAGGCTGCGGAGCCCACCGGTGCGCACGACCTCGCCCCCTAGGGCGGCCGCGGCTCGCTCGAGCAGCGTGGTGGTGCCCATGCCGGCCTCGCCGATCACCCCGACCGGGTGTCCGACGGCCACCAGATCCGTGACGGTGTGGATCAGCTCGTCGCGTGCCCCCCCCACGGCGCAGACGCTACCGGTCGCGACGGCGCCGCCGATCCGGAGGCGGCCTCTGTCGCCAACATCCGAACCTGGCGGGATCAGAGGATGTCGGCCGTTCGACGGCGCCGTAGGTTTGGGCGGACCGAGACGGGCTCGGCGGAAGGTGGCGGTGATGAGCGGGTGCGAGCCAGAGGATCCGTCGGTCGACGCGGAGGCGTCAGACAGCACGATCGACTTCGTGGACGACGTCGCCGATCCGTGGACCGATGACACCTCCGAGATCGACGGGGCACCGAGCCTCGATTTCACCGAGCCGTCGCCGTACGATGACCCGGCCGACGACTTCGACGTGGACATCGACGCGACCGACGTCGACACGAACCTTGACGACCCCACCGTCGCCCCGCCCAGACCGGCATGGGATCCCCCGCCCGCCGACGCCGTCGATGAGGCCGCTGGCGACCCATGGGTCGATCTGAGCGACGACGCCACTGCCGCCGCGGGCGCCGAGATCGTCATCCCGGAGCTGTTCGAGGACGGTTCGCTCGTGAGCCAGGTGCCGGTCGACGACGACGTAGTGACCGTGGACGAGGTGACCGCCACCGAGGTGTACCGCGAGTGGGAGACAGCTCAGGGCGGCGACGGCGTCCTCGTTCCCGCCGCCGAGGGGACGCAGGGCGCCGGCATCGGGTTCGATCGCCCCGGGATGGTCGGCGATTCCGGCGACGTGAACTTCTGGTTCAAGCAGAACGAGAAGAACAGCTGTGGACCCTCGGTGGCGGCGCAGATCATCAGCGACTTCACCGGTGTCATGCACACGAACGAGTACGCGCTGATCGGCCGGGCGGTCGGCTATGACCCTGCGAGCGGGATGGATCCGTCGGAGCTGGTGACCCTGCTCGCCCGGGAGGGAGTTCCCGCCCGCGTGGAGCGCGACCAGGACTTCGGTGACGTGGAGCAGTACCTGCGCGGGGGCAAGTCCGTCGTGATGTTCCTCGACAGCAAGGACGTGATCGGGCCCGGCTACGAGGCCTTCGCGGCCACCGACCAGGTCGAGGACACGGACCTCGACACCGTCGACCACTTCGTGCGGGTGATCGGGATCGATCGCCAAGCGGGCGTGGCGATCATCGCCAACTCCGGCCAGGATGGCGGCGCCCAGGTGGAGGTCCCGCTCGATCGGCTCGAGGAGGCCTGGGACGACAACACGAACCTCCCCGGCTTCGCTGCAGACCGGGCGCACATGCTCGTGGTGTCCGACGGGGCCGACCCAACGCCCGACGGCGTCCTCACCCAGCCGCAGCAGCCCGCGCCGACGGCACCGGTGGACCCGCAGCCGCAGCCGCAGCTGACGCCGACGGCACCCGTGGACCCGCAGCTGACGCCAACGGCACCCGTGGACCCGCAGCCGGTCCCTGCGCCCGAGGGGCCCGCCGGCCAGGTCGATCCCCCGATCGGGACGTATAGGGGCCCCGGCGAGGATCCCGCTCCGGTGCGCCTGCCCACGCCGCCGTCGTCGCCGATCGCACCGGCCCCGGCGGTGGCCGGTGACCAGCATCCCCCGGCGCCCGACGGCCCGTCGGACGTCGATCTCCACGCGCCGACACGAGCGTTCCCGTCCGCGCCGTCGACGCCCGTCGAGATTGCGCTGCCGGTGACCCCCGACGACGCCCTCCCGCCCGCGCCCACCCCGAGCAACGCCAGCGACGACGACGACAATCGCTTCGACGACCCGCAAGGCTGGGTGCTGATCCCGGTGACGCTGGCCGCCGGTAGGCTCGCCATGGCGGCCCGCGACCACCTGGCCAAGCGCCGCTGACGGGCCCGCGCCCGGGCACGCTGAAGCTCATCAAGACCCGCTCCTTCGCACCCTTCGTGGCCTACCGCATCGTGGTGGGCGTCGG
>JBDSUN010000177.1:0-6337 GCA_039927735.1 Acidimicrobiales bacterium
CCCGCCCGAGGAAGGCGCACTCTGATGACCGACCAGATGGACATCCAAGACGACCTGGTGCCCGTGGCACCCCCGGCCCCCAGCCGGCGCAAGTTCTTCGCCATCGGTGGCGCCATCGCCGCCGGCGCCGTCGTCGCCGCCTGCGGCAGCGACGACGACGAAGGTGGCGACGCCACGACCACCACCGAGGGCGAAGAGGAGACCACCACCACCACCGAGGCCGAGGAGGCCGGCGGAGACGCCGCCATCGCCACCTTCGGTGCTGGGCTCGAGCTCCTCGCCGCCCAGACCTACACGGCGGCGCTCGACGCCGCCACCAGCGGCGCCCTCGGTGAGGTGCCCCCGGCCGTGGCGGAGTTCGCCACCGTCGCCCAGGAGCATCACCAGGCGGCCTCCGATGCACTGGCCGAAGCGGCCGGCGGCATCACCGCTGAAGTCGATCCGGACATCGAGGCCGCAGTCAACGAGGCCTTTGGCGAGGTGACGGACGTGGAGGGCCTGGCCCGCCTCGCCCTGAAGCTCGAGCTCCAGGCCGCCGCCACCTACCTCGAGGTCCTCCCGGTCCTCGAGAGCAAGGCCGCCATCGACCTGGTGGGTTCCATCATGCCCATCGCCCGCCAGCACGCTGCCATCCTGCACTTCGCCCTCGGCGAGTACCCCGTGCCGGATGTGTTCGCCACCACGGACGACTCCCTGGCCCCCAGCTAGGTAGCACTCCAGTCGACACCGCGGTCAGCCCTGATGATGGGATCAGGGTTTGGCCGCGGTGGCGCGTACGGGCTCAGGTCAGTCGCTCGAGGTGGGCGCACCCGTTGAAGGCGTGGAGGGAGGGCCGCTCCCCCGCCGTGGAGATGCGGGTGATCGACGCCGGGGCGACGAAGGCGCGCCACGCCACGTCGTCACCGACGCCCAGTGCCCATCCCAGGGCTGCCTTCACCGGCGAGACGTGGGTGACCACGATGACGTCGCGACCGGCGGCCTCCACGGCAAGGTCGGCGCAGGCCCCGCGCACCCGCGCGCCGAGATTCGCCAGCGACTCGCCCCCGCCCGGAGCCAGCGTGGGATCGGCCCGCCACGCCGCCCACACGTCGGCAGGCACATCTCGGAGCGAGGTCCCGTCGAGGTCGCCGTAGTCGAGCTCGATCCAGCGGTCGTCCACCTCGACCGGGCGCCCGAGCGCCGCCGCCGTCTCCCGGGTGCGGCGGAGCGGACTGCAGACCACGCGCCCTCCCTCGGGCAGCACCCTCGCCAGGGCGGTGGCCTGCCGACGACCGAGGTCGTCCAAGCCGGGATCCAACCGCCGACCCAGCAGGAGGCCGGCGGCGTTGGCCTCCGTACGCCCATGGCGCACCACGATCAGCACGAGCGCCTCATGGGGTGACGTCCCGGCCCACCCGGCCGGTGCTGACGAAGAGCTGGCGCCGGGCGGGCTCGTCCAGCCGGAACCGCCGGTAGGCCCACCAGCAGGCGGCCGCTCCGGCCAGCTCGAGCACGACGTTGAACCCGCCCCGCCCGAGCTCGGTGAGCTCGGCATCCGACCACGACGAGCCGAGCGCCGGCCACCAGAAGGCGCGGGTGTCCGCCCAGGCCCCATCGAGCACGAGGTGCAGGAGCATGCCGATGGGGAACCCGAGCAGCCGTCGCTGCACCAGCCGCTGCCCCCGTGCCCCGAGCATCACGGCCGTCATCACCAGCGCCGACCCGGCCAGGCTGTGGAACAGGCGAGGGTGCCCGAAGGGCAGCTCCACCAGTGGCACCAGGCTGCCGAGGGCCACCACCCGGTAGTCGGCCGCGGGGCTCTTGAAGACGGCCCAGACGATGAGGATGGACGGGCCGACGAACCAGAGCAGCACCGGGCGGGCCGCTCAGCGAGCGAGGAGCCGGCCGCACTCCTCGCAGTGGGCAGGCGCCTCCGGGGGCAGCTTCTTGATGCGGTCCACCTCCACGGCCGAGAGCGACAGATGGCAACCGCCACAGGAACCGCCGACGAGGCGGGCGATGGCAATGCCGCCCGACTGCGGCCGGAGCGTGTCGTACTCGGCGAGGAGGTCGGACTCGACGGTGGTGGCGAGGGCGGCCCGCTCCTCGCTGACCCGCTGCTGCTCCGACTCGATGGCCACCTGCTCCTCCGCGATCTGGCCCCGGAGGCTCGCCGCCCGTTCGTCGAGCTCAGCATGGGTAGCGCTCGCCCGGGTCGGGTCGGCGTCGAGCGGCTCGATCTGCTCCATCAGCTCGAGCTCCTGATCCTCGAGCTGCAAGATCCGACGCCGCAGCGCGGCGATCTCGTCCTGCATGGCTTGAAGCTCGCGCGGGTTGGTGACCGCGCCGCTGTAGAGCGCCTTGTCGTGCTGGCTGGCCTTGACGCTGAGGGTGGCGATCTCGTCCTCGAGCCGTTGCTGGTCACGGCCGAGGTCGTGTCGTCGTCCCTGGACCTCGGCCGTGGTCGCCTCCAGCCGCACCAGCGTGCCCATCACCTCGGCTAGATCGCGCTCGGTCGGAAGGTGCGCCAACCGGTGGGCCAGCTGGTCGAGGTTGGTGTCGTGCTCCTGGACGGAGAGGAGGGCATCCCAGCGGCTCATGCCGGACCATCCTCGCGCGTCATCCGGTGGTGTCCGGCGGGCCGGGCGCATCCGGCGGTCCCGGCGGCGTCGTGGCCGAGACGGGCGGCTCCTCTACGGCGGGCGGGACGGTGGTGGCGGTCGGCCGAGTGGTGCCCGTCGACCGGGGGCGTGAGCGTGGGCGTGGGGGGGTACCGCCACCGCCTCCGGAGTCGACGTCCCGGTCGAGGCGGAGGTACTCGGCGCTGCGGGAGGCACGGCCCGGGGCGGCGTACGCCCGCTCCTCGAGGCCTTCGTGCCACGCCCGCATGTACCGGCCCCAGATCTCGGCGGGATAGGACCCGCCAGTGATGCCGACGCCACCGATCTCGACGGGCTTGTTGTCCGCGGTCGAACCGATCCAGACGGCGGTGGCGAGATAGGGCGTGAAGCCGACGAACCAGCCGTCGCTGGCGTTTTGCGCCGTCCCCGTCTTGCCCGCCGCGTGCTGGCCAGGGATCCGGGCGCGCCCGCCCGTCCCGCTCTGCACGTTCTGTTCGAGGACCGCAGCAGCCAGACGGGCCGTCTGTGGGGAGCTGGCTCGGCGCGGGGCGGGCGCGTGGGCCAGGAGCACGCGGCCGTCCGGACCCTCGACGCGATCGATGTAGTAGGGGGCATTGAAGACGCCGTCGGCGGCGATCGAAGCGACCGCGGCGGCCATGTCGATCGGGTACACCTCCTTGGTGCCGAGCGGCATCGACACCACGTCATCCAGGGTCGTCGTAACGCCCATCTTCCGAGCCTGGTCGATGACGTTGTCGATGCCGACGATCTGCCCGAGGCGGACGAAGGCGCAGTTCGAGGACCGCAGCGTCTGGGAGGTGATGGTGCCACCGCCACCACGGCTGTTGTCGAAGTTGTCGACCACGTAGGGGTTGGGATCCATCCCCGGGATGTCCTTGAACGTGCACGGGCCGCCGCCGTTGACGCTGTCGGTGGGGAGGTAGCCGTTCTCCAGGAGCGCCATCAGCACGAAGATCTTGAACGTGGACCCGCCCGAGCGGCCGACACCCTGGGTCGTCACGTTGTACTTGTCGGTGTCGAAGCCGGCTCCACCCACCATCGCCCGCACCGCACCGGTGCCCGGTTCGACGGACACCACCGCCCCGGTGGCGTTGCGCGCCGTCCCCGTCTCGACGTCGGGCTCAAGCGGCACCAGCGCGGTCGGCGGGCCGTCCGGCGCCACCTCGGCCAGCACGTCGTTGCGGGAGGCGAGGGCGAGGAGCTGGGCCCGGGGATCCAGCGTGGTGTGGATCCGCAGCCCGCCACGGAACACGAGGTTCTGCCGCTCCTCTCGCGTGGCGCCAAGGCGAGGATCGTCGAACAGCCGCTGCTTGACCTCCTCCACGAAGTAGTCCTGCGTCTCCGGGTTGAACTGGTTGATGACCGTTGGCAGGGCACTGGCGCCGATGTAGGCGGCCTCCGGCTCCGTGAGCCGTCCGAGATCGACGAGGCGCTGGAGGGCAACGGCCCAACGCGCCCGTGACGCGTCCGGGTTGCGGATGGGGTCGAACTGGCTGGGGTTGGCGATCATCCCGGCCAGGAACGCGGACTGCGAGATGTCGAGGCCGGCCACGCCTACCCCGAAGTAGGTCTCGGCGCCCGCTTGCAGGCCGTAGGCGCCGTTGCCGACGTACACGGTGTTGAGGTAGCGCTCGAGGATCTCGTCCTTGGACATCAGCTCCTCGAGCCGACGGGCCAGCACCGCCTCCCGGCCCTTGCGGCTGAGCGTCTGCTCGTTCCCGACCAGCTCTTCCTTCACCACCTGCTGGGTGATGGTGGACCCGCCCTGGACGGTCTCGCCCTCGTCGACGTTGCGCACCAGCGCCCGCAGGGTCGAGCGGAGGTTGACGCCGTCGTGGGCGTAGAAGTCGGCGTCCTCCACGGCCAGCACCGCATCGACGGTGTCCCGGGGGATGTCGCCGAGCAACACCGGTTCCCGATCGATCTCGGCCTGCAACGTGGTGAGCAGCGAGCCGTCCGATGCGTAGACGTACGACCGCCGATCGAGCGGGCCGAGGTCGATCATGGCTTCGTCCGAGCTGCCGGCGTCGGACAGCTCCTGGGCGGCCGGGGCCAGGGCCACCCCGATGCCGGCGAGGCCCACGCCGGCCAGGGCGATGAGGGCGACGAAGCGGAGGAGGAGACGCACGAGAACGGGTGCCGACCAGACTGTGGCGGAAGCCGATCCTACCGCTGGTGCGGGTCGACCAGCCCTCAGGCCGACAGCTCCACGGGCAGCGCGAGGGCGTGCACCACCACCAGCTCGTGCACCGCCCGGGTGAGCCCGACGTAGAGGAGCCGCCCGCCCCGTTCGTCCACGAAGATCGAGGCCGGCTCAACGACGACCACTGCGTCGAACTCGAGGCCCTTGGCCTCGGTCGGGCCCAGCAACGTGACGACCCCGCCGAGCCCGCCGCGCACACCGGTGCCGAAGGGCACGGCCGCCTCGGTCAGGGCGTCTCCGAGGGCCGCCCCGAGACCGACCGCCGCGATCACCCCCACCGAGGCCCGGCGACCCGCCAGCTCGCGCACCAGGACGGCCACCTGTCCGGGCACCTCTGCCCCACTGACGGCGACGAAGGTCGGCGGGTCCCCATCGTCCCGGACCGACTGGGCGGGACGGACGCTGGGGGCCACCGTGGGGAGCAGGCGGTTGGCCACCTCCAGGATGGGACGCGGCACCCGGTAGCCCAGCTCCAGCTCCTCGATCGACGCGGTTTCCGGCGACCCGAGGTGGACGATGGCGTCGGCCCAGCTCGACTGCGCGCCAGGGGCGGTGGCCTGGGCCAGATCGCCGAGCACGGTCATCGACCGTGACGGGCAGCGTCGGGCCACCGCCCGCAGCTCCATGGCCGACAGGTCCTGAGCTTCATCGACCACAGCGTGGCCGTAGGTGCGGCCCACGCCGTTCAGCAGCGCCTCGGCCTCGTCGATCAGCACCCGCTCGGGCAGCGACCACGGTTCGTCGTCCAACCGCTTGGCCCCTGCCCGGCGCAGGAGCAGCGCCTGCTCGGATGGAGCGAGGATGCCCTCGGCGGCCATGGCCAGCGCCCGCTTGTTGGTGAGGACGCGCTTCACCAGCACGGGGCCGGACACGGTCGGCCAGATCTTGGCGATGGCGGCGTTGATGGCGGTGTTGCCGCGCATCTCCGCGTCGAAGGCGGCCGTGGGGGCGGCATCGGTCCAGCGGGAGTCGGGATGGCCCTGCCAGGCGAGCCGCCGAGCCCGGGTGCGGAAGGCGTTCCGCCCCACGGCGAAGGGCACGTCGCGCGCCGTGATCTCCCCGACGGCTTCCCGGAGGTCGGCGGCGCCGATGCGAAGCCGACCCCACGCAGTGCTGAAGGCGAGATCCTCCGTCGGGAGCTTCAGCTGCTGCAGGACCGCTGCACGAAGCACCGCCGCCAGCCGGGCATCCCCCTTGAGGCGCGCCACCGCGACGGCATCTTCGGCGGCGACCCGACCGCCGACGAGCCGCTCGACGGTCGTCTGCCGGGTGGCCGCCTCCCCGAGCGAGGGGAGCACTTGAGCGATGTAGCGCAGGAACAGCGGGTTCGGTCCGACCACCAGCACGCCCTCACGATCGAGACGACCGCGATGCTCGAACAGCAGGAAGGCGGCCCGGTGGAGCCCCACCGCCGTCTTGCCGGTGCCCGGCCCTCCCTGCACCACGAGGCACGTCTCCAGCGGCGCCCGGATCACCACGTCCTGCTCGGCGGCGATGGTGGCCACGATGTCGC
>JBDSUN010000178.1:0-21259 GCA_039927735.1 Acidimicrobiales bacterium
TCGCCGTGCATTCGGCGGGCATCGTCGTCGACGGCCGGGTCCTGATGCTCCCGGGGCCATCGGGCGTGGGCAAGAGCTCGCTGTGCGTGGCTGCCGTCGACGCCGGTCTGCCGGTGATCACCGACGAGTACGTGCTCGTCTACGCCGCCGCCGGGGTGGTCGTCGGTTGGCGTCGGCCCGTACGGGTGCGGCGACCAGACGGCGGCGTCGACCGCCTCGACCTGGTCCAACCCTCGGACCCGCTGCCTGTCGGGTTGGTGGCCGTGACCACCTATGTGCCGGGAGCCACCATCGCCGTCGAGCCGGTCCGGTCTTCCGAGGCGGTGATGCGACTGCTGGCCAACACGGTCTGCGCCCAGTCCCGACCGGATGCAGCCATGGACGCGGCGCTGAGCGTGGCCAGATCATCCCGGGCGGTGGTCGGCACGAGGGGGGAGGCGGCCACCGCCATCCGACACCTGGCGTCCCTCATGCGGCCCTAGCGCGCCGATCGAGGTCGGTGGCCGAAGCCCTGGTCCTATCGTCGGGCCCCGTGCCCACGAATCGCCCGCTGATCGAACCGGGTGAGCGCTACGGGCGCAATCCGGCCGTCCTCTGGCGGTCAACGTCACGCGGCCCCGTGCTGTTCGCGCCCGATGCCCTCGACCCTGTCCGCCTCGAGGGCCTGGCGGCCTTGGTGTGGGAGGTGCTGGATCGCTCCCTGCTCCCAGTGGAGCTGATCTCGGCGATCGCCGCGCTGTCGCCGACGTCCGATGTCGCCGGCGTGGAGTCGGCGGTCGAGGAGCTGACCGAGCGCGACTTGGTCGAGGCGCTCGCATGACCGTCGATGATCTGGCCCGGCTTGCGGCTGGCCACGGCCTGAGCGACGAGGAGCCGCAGGCGTCGCGGATCGCCGCCGACCAGGTCGGCCAGCTGCTGCAGCGGGCGCGCACCCACCAGCTGGTGGGACTGCTCGACCAAGCCGTCGCCGAGCAGACGTTGCGGTGCGACGGCGACGACGCCCGACGCATCGGGGACCGGGCCGTCGAGGTGGCCGGCTGGTGCGTTCGGCTGGAGCGTCACCTGCTCGCTGTCCACGATCTCTTCGATGCCCACGACCTCCCCCATCGCTTCGTCAAGGGACCGTCCGTCGCACACCGCTTCTACCCCCACCCCGGGCTGCGGACGTTCGTCGACATCGACGTGCTCGTCCCTTCCGACCGGCTCGACGACGCCGAGGGCGCTCTCCTGGGGGCGGGGCACCAGCGCAACCAGCCCGATCCGCACCCAGGCTTCAGCCGCCGCTACGCCAAGTCCGTGACCCTGCGGGCTGGCGACGGGGTCGAGGTCGACGTCCACCGGGTGCTGGCCGACGGGCCGTTCGGCCTGCGCACACGCCCCGAGGTCGTGTGGGACCGCCCGGCCGCCGACTTCGCGCTGGGTGGTCGGGCCGTTCCGACCCTCGACCCGGTGGCCGCCCTCGTCCACGCCTGCGTGAACGCCGTGGCGAGCTACGACCGGGTGACGCTGGCCTCCCTGCGAGACGTGGCCCAGATCGCGCAGGTCGTGGCCGACAGAGCATCGCAGGTCGTGGAGCTGGCGACCGCCATGGAGGTCGGAGCCTGCGTGGCCGAGGCCTTCGACCTAGCGAGCCGAGAGCTCCCGTGGTCGCCGCCGGCCAGTCTCAGCGGGGTGACAGCCCTCCCGATCTCGGTTCGAGAGCGCCAGTGGCTCGACAGCTACCGACGCCGGCCATCCGATCTCCGGCGCACGCTGCTGGGGATGCAGGCGCTGCCGCGCCTCGCGCCGAAGGCCCGCTACCTCGGCAGCGCGGCGATCCTCCTGGCCGGTCGCCCAGCCCGACGCCGGGCGCGCACGGGCGGTCGAGCGAACCGCAGGGCGAGGTGACCAGCCCGTCGGTCCTTCTGGTGGTCAAGGGCCTCGACATCGGCGGCCTCGAGCGCATCGTGATCGACCTCGCCATCGGCTTGGCCGAGTGCGGCGCCGGTGTCGAGGTGGCGGTGGTGAACGGGCGGCGCGACGGTCTCGCCGGCCCCCTCCTCGACGCCGGGGTCCCGCTCCACGACCTGGGCGGGACGGATCGCATCGGTCTGCGGGCGGCTCGTCGGCTGGCCCGGCTGGTGGCCGATCCCCGCTTCGACGTGGTGCACGTGCACGGCCCCCTCCCGGCGCTCGTGGCCCGCCTGACGCCGGGGCGACGCGCCCTGGTGACCACCTCGCACACCCTGTGGGGGGCGTTGCGTCGGCCCGTTCGGTTGGCGTGGTGGGCTTCCGGATCCCGGGACCGAGGCGTGATCGCAGTGTCGGCGGTGGTGGCCGCCTCGCTGCCGCGCCGGATGGCAGGGCGTGCACAGGTCATCCCCCACGGGGTGGATCCCCAACGGATCCGCTCTGCGATCAGCGCCGCTCGATCGGACGACGCGGGGCACCCATCGGACGACACGATCACGGTCGTGGCCGTGGCCAGCCACCGGGCCCAGAAGAACTACCCCAACCTGTTGCGGGCCGTGCGGATCGCCCTGGACGACGGTGCCCGCCTGCGGGTGCGGGCGGTGGGCGAGGGTCCGGGTCTCGATCGACACCGCAGGATGGCCGACGAGCTGGGCCTCGGCAGCATCGTGACCTTCGAGCCGCCCACTCGCGACGGCCTCCGCGCCGTCGCAGGTGCCGACCTGCTGGTGCTCGCCAGCGACTACGAGGGCCAACCGCTGGTGGTGATCGAGGCCTTGGCCCTCGGGGTGCCGGTGGTGGCCACGGCCGTCGGGCGGGTCCCCGACCTCGTCAGCCCGGCGGTGGGCCGGGTGGTGCCTCCGGGCGACGCCAAGGCCCTGGGCGCCGCCCTTGCCGAGCTGGCCGGCGACGACGAGCTCCGACACCGGATGAGCGACGCCGCCCGCCACCGCAGCCCGTCGTGGACCCTGGACGACGCGATCCGCGCTCACCTTGCGCTCTACGAGGAGATCGCACGCCTAGGCTGACGGCCGAGTGCTGGGTTGGCCGAAGGCCTCTGGCGTAGCATCGGTGCCTGCTGTGGGCCGCCCCCCAGCCCACCCGGGAGCCATGAACGTCTACGAGTACCTCTCTGTCCTACGGCGCCGCTGGTTGTACCTGGCCGTCGGGCTCTTGGCGGGAGCCGTCGCCGGATTCCTGACCGCTCCCGGCCCCACCGACGCGCCCGCGCGCTTCCAGGGGACCCACACCCTCCTCGTCGACGCCAACAGCACGACCGGCGCCAACCTCAACCTCGAGCAGAGCGCGCTGCTGGCCAGCGCCGGTCCGGTTCCGATGCGGGTCGAGCAGCGGCTCGCCGACGAGGGCCTCCCCTCGCCGAGCGACGTGACCGCCGAAGCCGATCTCGATGTGAGGTCCCTGGCCATCACGGCCACCTCCTCGACCATGGAAGGCGCCGCTCGAGCCGCTGACCTCACCGCCGAGGAGATCACCGCCGAGCTGGTCGGCGCCGACCGCTCGGTCTACGACGAGGAGCTGGGCTCGCTGGGCGACCAGATCGCCGAGGCCGAGGCCGACCTCGACGCCATCAGCTTCGAGGACTTCGTCCTGCCACCGGAGGACCTGGCCAGGCTCAGCCTGGAGGACCAGCGCAGCACCGTCGAGTCGCTGCTCATCAACCTCCGCTCCCAGGTGCAGACCCTCGAGGCAGACGGCCCACCGACGCCTCCCCTCAGCACCCTCGAGGTGGCCACGGGGGGGCCCGCCACCCCCGAGGGCTGGAAGCTGCCGGAGAGCCCCGCTTCCCGCAGCGTCATCCTCGGTGGGATCGGGCTGATCCTCGGCCTCGTCGGGGCACTGCTAGCTGATCGGCTCGACACGCGGGTGCGCGGCAAGGACGATGCCGAGCGGGCCTTCGATCTCCCGGTCATCGCAGAGATCCCCGAGCTCGGCGGCGGACGCAAGGAGCGTGCGCTGCTGGTCGTGACCAAGCCTGCGTCTCCGTTCGTGGAGTCGTATCGCGCGCTGCGCACGGTGGTGCTCTTCTCGGCCACGGAGGCGGCCGGCCAGCGACCACCGGACGCTGCGGCCAGCAACGGCACCCCGCGTCACCGGGCCCAGGTGGTGCTCGTCACGTCGCCGTCCGCCGGCGAGGGCAAGTCCACCACCGCCGCCCACCTCGCCGCCGTCCTGGCGGAGGCCGACCACCACACGCTGGTCATCAGCGCCGACTTCCGGCGCCCCCGCATCCACGAGTACTTCGGCGTGGCTCGGGAGCCTGGCCTGGCCGACGTGCTCGCATCGGGTCCCTCCCGGGTGCGCCTGTCCGACCTGCAGATGGCGACGACCTTCGAGGGCGTGCACCTGCTTCCGTCGGGCAGTCCAGTGAACAACCCGGCCCAGCTCCTCAACGAGACCAGCCACCTGATCGGGGCCGCCCGCCAGCTCTTCGACTACATCATCATCGACACGCCGCCGCTGTTGGTGGCCAACGACGCCACCGAGCTGGCCGCCGAAGCGGACATGGTGATCCTCGTCGCCAAGGCCGACCGCACCAGCCGGGAAGCGGCCCGCCGGGCCACGGAGGTGCTGCGACGGGTCGATGCCCCGTTGCTCGGCGTGGTGGTGACCGCCGCCCACGACACCCCGACGGCCTACGGCTACTACCGCCACCGGTACTACGCCGACACCGACCAAGGGGGCCGACGCAGGGGCCGCGAGTCAGATGCCAAGCCGTCGACGCCGAACCTCGAACGCGTCCCTCTCGACAAGGCCTGATCTGGTGACCGCTCCGTCGCTGGCTGCGCCCCGCCATCGCGCCGTCATGCTCGCCCGATCGGGACCGGGCGTTGGGCCCCTTGTCGTCCTTGCCATGGTGGTCGCAACCCCTGTCGGCGCGGCGATCATGCTCGACGGCACCACCTACGACACCTGGGGCGCCTTCATCTGGGGTCCCCTCCTCCTGCTGCTCGCCTACCCCCTCTGCAGGTGGGTGGCGAACAAGACAGGTGAGCCCCACATCGCCGGCTTCCTCTTCGGTGCGGCGGCCCTCAAGATCGTTGTCGGGGCCGTCACCCGCTTCTACATGGTCGACGCCGTCTACGGAGCCGGTGACTCCTTACGATACGACGATGCCGCCGCGGAGCTGGCCGGTCCGTTTCGGAACGGCATCTTCCAAGACCTCGGGGAAGTGACCGGCACCCGCTTCCTCGAGATCGTGAACGGCGTCGTCCAAGCGGTCATCGGCGAGACGCTGGTGGGCTCGTTCCTGGTCTTCGCCGCCTTCGGCTTTGTGGGGATGTGCCTGCTCTACCTCGCCTTCTGCGAAGCGCGGCCAAACGGCAGCCGGACGCTCTACAGACGCCTGCTCTTCCTCACGCCCACAATCTGGTTCTGGCCCTCCAGCGTGGGCAAGGAGGCGTTCCTGATCCTGGCCATCGGTGCGATGGCCTACGGGTTCGCGCGACTCCTCAACGGGCACGTGTCCGGGCTCATCCTCGCCGCCGTCGGGCTCTGGGGCACCGCAGTGGTACGCCCGCACATCGCTCTGCTGCTCGCTCTAGGTGCCCTCGCCGCTCTGCCTTCGTCGATGAGGCGCCCGTCTGACGATCAGCGGTCATCTCGCCCCAAGGCCGCCCGCCTCCTCCTGCCGCTGGTGGTGCTTGCGGCGCTCCCTGCTCTGCTGGGGTCGGTCGAGCGCTTCTTCGACATCGAGGGCTTGAACCTCGAATCGGCCAACCAGCTGCGCGACGAGGTCACCCGCAGAACCTCAAAGGGCGGGTCCGAGTTCGTCGCCCCCGACACCAGCAATCCCATCGGGCTCGTCCAAGGACTCGTGACCGTGGCGGCCCGGCCGTTCCCGCACGAAGCCGATGGGTACCAGGTCCTCGCCTCGCTCGAGACCGTCGTGCTCGGCATCGTGGCGGGCATCGCGGTGTTCCGACGGCGGGCGGGCCTCCTGCGGCTCCTTGGTGATCGATGGGTGCGGTTCTCGCTCGCCTACGTGCTTGGCTTCGCGTGGGGGTTCTCGGCGGTGGCGAACTTCGGCATCCTGGTCCGCCAGAGATCGCTCATCTTGCCGTTCCTGTTCGTGCTGGCCGCAGCCGCACACGGTCCTCGCCTAGCTAGGGATCCTGCGGTGACGGGCCTGCGGCGTGAGGGCTGTCGGATCGAGCCGGGGCTGCGCGCATGACGTCGCTCCGGAGCCTCCTGCCTCGGCTCGAGTCGCTGGTCGGGCCGATCCGAGGGTCGCTCCTGATCGTGGCGGCGGCATCCGCTCTCGTCGGGGTGCTCGAAGCCCTGCTCCTCTTCATCGTGGCGACGGTCGCCTCGTCCCTGACGTCGGTCGACGCCACCGGAGCCTCGTTCGGCCCGCTTCGTGTGGACGACCTCTCACCCACCACCCTGCTGTGGATCGGCTTCGCGCTCATCCCGGTCATGTTCTTGTTCCAGCTCGTCTCGGGCTGGGCCATCGCCCGCATCTGCACTCGCGGCATCCACGGCGCCCGCATGCAGCTGATCGACGCCCATGCCCACGCCACCTGGCCAGCCAAGGAGGAGCTCACGGGCAGCGCGCTGGTGCAGCTGGCCCACTCGAACGTCTCCAAGGTCGGCGAGGCCCTGCTCTCCGGAGGCACCTTCACCGCAGCGGCCGCCAACTTCGTGGCCCTGGTGGTGTCCGCCTTCGCCATCGATCCCGCCGCCGCGCTGGCGATCCTCGTCGGGGTCGGCGCCCTGCTCGCCATGGTGGCCCCCCTCGCCCGGTCCGCGCGCCGGCACCAGCGCCACATGGTCGGGCTGAGCCGCGCCTACTCCGCCTCCCTGCACGAGTACGCCGCCATCGGTCGCGAGATCGAGGTGTTCGGAGTGCAGGAGGGCAGCATCGCCGCCATCGACGAGCAGAGCCGGCGGCAGGGCTCCGCCCTTCGTCGAGCCCGCTTGGTGTCGACAACGAGCACCGCCACCTTCAAGTGCGCGGCTCTGCTGCTCATCGTCGGCCTGCTGGCCGCCGTGCGATGGTCCGGCACGGAGCGGGTGGCGGCCTTTGCGGCGATCTCCCTCGTGCTCCTCCGCTCCGTGAGCTACGGGCAGGCGATCCAGACCACGCTCCACTCGCTCGCCGAGTCGTCCTCGTGGATCGATGACCTCGCCGCGCGGGTGGAGGAGCTCGCCAGCAGCCGCCGGCGGACCTCCGACCAGCCGTCTGGGCCCGACCGACGTGGCACTCCCGCCGCCATCTCCGTGCGAGACGTGACGTTCCGGTATCCATCTGGGGCGCCTGTCTTCACCGGTCTCGGGCTGGAGATCGGCGGGGGGGAGTACGTGGGGTTGGCGGGCAGCTCCGGGGTCGGCAAGACCACCCTGGCCGAGCTGCTGCTCGGCTTGCGACAGCCCACCAGCGGCGTCATCACCGCCGATGGACTCGACCTGGCGGAGATCGCCGACGGTGTGTGGTCACGACGGACGGCGTTCGTTCCCCAGGAGCCCGTGCTCACGCAGGGTTCAGTGCTCGACAACGTGCGGTTCTACCGGCCCTGGATCACCGACGAGCAGGCGGAGGCGGCCCTGGAGGCCGCCAACGTCCTGAGCGACACGCGCCAGTGGGCTGATGGCGTCAGCACGGACGTCGGGGCGCTCGGGAGCAAGCTCTCTGGCGGCCAGAAGCAGCGCATCGCCATCGCCCGGGCGCTGGTGGACGAGCCGGGCCTGCTCGTGCTCGACGAGCCCACGTCCGCGCTCGACGAGATCTCGGAGGGACGGATCGCCAGCGCGCTCGACCGGATCCGCGGCACGGTGACCATCGTCGTTATCGCCCACCGGCTCACCACGCTGCAGCGATGCGATCGCGTCGTCGTCCTCGCCGATGGCGGTGTCGGCGCCGATGGGACCCCGCGGGCGCTCGGCGACCTCCACCGACTCCTCGAGCGCCAGCGGTGACCGACGCCGGCGGCTACGCCGCCGTGGTGGTCACGTTCCGGCGCGGCGACTCGCTGGCGCTCGTGCTGGCCAGCCTGGCCGCGCAGACGCTCCCTCCCACGGTGGTCGTCGTCGCCGACAACGACCCGAACCGATCAGCCGAGGCGCTGGCCGCAGACCCACGATGGGGGTCGCTGAACGTCCAATACCTGCCGCTGGACGAGAACCTGGGCCCGGCTGGAGGTTGGGCCGCCGCCGCGGAGGCGGCCGGTCGCCGATCAGACCGGGGCTCGTGGCTGCTCGTGATCGACGACGACGATCCCCTAGGGCACCCTGAGCTGGTCAAGCGCCTGCTGGGATCGGTGACCACTCTGCCCGCCCCTCAGCGATGCGGGGGAATCGGGCTCCGGGGGGCCACGCTCCAGCGCCGCCGTGCCCAGCTCGATCGCGTGGAGGGCCCCGAGGGTGTGCCGATGGCGGTGGACTACCTCGCCAGCGGCGGGGCTCCGCTCTACCGGTGGAGCGCCATCGAGCAGGTCGGCTTCTTCGACTCCAGCCTCTTCTTCGGCTTCGAGGACCTCGATGAGGGCATTCGGCTCACGCGAGCGGGGTGGGACCTGTGGGCGGTCTCCCTGAGCTCCCTGCACGTGGTCGCCGATACCGCATCGGAAGCCGTGGCCTGGCGGGAGTACTTCAAGAGCCGTGCGCTCGTCGCCATCGCCCGCCAGCGACTGGGCCGCTTCGCCCTCGCCACCGCCATCGTTCGATCGACGCTCTTCGGGGGTGTGCGGCTCGCCGTCCGCGAGGCCGACTGGCGCCTGGCGACCGCGCGAGCGGCCGGGGCGCTCGACGCGATGCGAGGCCGAATGGGCCCGAACGGACGGGCGCCACAGACCAACGTCGCCAAGCCCAGAGCGGCCGAAGCCGCCGAGGCCGCCGAGGCGCTCGACCTCCTGTTCATCTCCGGGGTGAGCGCGGGAGGCGCCGCTCGCAGCACCTTGGAGCTCGCTCGCGAGCTCCAAGATCGAGGCCATCGGGTGGCCGTGCTGCTCGGCGATCGGCCTGACGAGCAGTCTTGGGCGGGGAGGGCGCGCCGGATCTCCGTGAAGCTGAGGCGATCTCCCGGGGGCAGCCTCCTCCACCGGGCCTTCCGCCGTGCCACCCGCCGGGCCTCAAGGGACCCACTCAGCGCGATGCCGTTGTTCCGCGCTCGGTTCCCGGAGAACGCCCACCGGTCCCTGATCGACGAGCACCGACCCCAAGCCGTGGTTGCCAACAGCCTGTCGCGCCCGGCGCTGCGGGCGATCCACGATGACCTGCGAGCGCACGACCTCCCGCTCGTCCTCTACCTGCGCGAATCGCAAGCCGTGAAGCACCTCGAGATCTGGGGCCTGCGCCCGGAGCTGATCGTCGCCAACTCGGAGCACCTCGCCGCGCTCGTGCGCCGCACCGGTTCGATCTGCACGGTGGTGCCCTCGGCGATCGACGCCAGGGCCGCGACCATCGAATCCACCCGGACCGTGCTGCTCATGGTCAACCCGATCCCCGAGAACCGACCCGACCTGGTCCTCGACCTCGCTCGCTCCCGCCCCGACATCCCGGTCGTCCTGCAGGAGTCGTGGCCGCTGAGCCAGGCCGACCGCCGAGCCCTCGAAGCGGCGGCCGCCGACCTCGACAACGTCGAGGTGCGGTCGCGAACCGACGCCCCTGCGGAGATCTACCGTGACGCTCGGGTGCTGTTCGCCCCCTACGCAAGTGGGCGCCCTCGGGTGGTGGTGGAGGCCCAGCACAACGAGATCCCGGCCGTGGCGCTCGATCAGCCCGCGCTCGCAGAGGCAGTGGGAACGGCGGGCGTGCTCGTGCCCCCGGACGCGCGATCGGCTGACTGGTTGGTCGCGGTTGCCTCGATCTGGGATAACGACGTCCTCTACGAGCAGATGCGACAGAGATGTCGGACCCATGCCGAGAGGAGCGACACCGCGCCCAGCGTCGTGGCGGCCAAGCTCGAGGCGTGTCTGTGCGAGCTGATCCGACCGTGACGCTCTGCCTGTCCGTCGTCATCCCGGTCCACGACGGTGCCCACCTCCTCGAGCGGCAGCTCGATGCGCTTGCGACGAGCATGGACGGGGCCCCTCAGACGGAGCTCATCGTCGTGGACAACCGATCCACCGACGGCTCCAGCACCGTGGCAACCTCGTGGGCGGTCCGGCACGACATCGGCCTGCGGGTGGTGGAGGCCGCTGAACGCCCCGGCGAGCCCTACGCCCGCAACGTGGGGGCGTACGCCGCCGAGAGCGACCGGATCGCGTTTTGTGACGCCGACGACGAGGTGGGACCTGGCTGGGTGGAGGCCATGGCCGCGGGCCTCGCATCGTCGGACTACGTGACCGGTCCGGTCGACACGGTCCTGCTGAACGAGCCCTGGCAGGTGGCCATGCGATCGGACCTCCAGCGCGATCGGCCGGCGACGACCTACGGAGGGGTCGCGTTCGCCCACGGATGCAACATGGGCTTCCGGCGCGCCGCACTCCTTGGGCTCGGCGGCTTCGACGAGACGTTTCTGATCGGCTGCGACGTCGAGATCGGCGTTCGGGCATGGCGCCAGAAGATGCAGCTCGACTGGCTGCCGGATGCGCAAGTGCACTACCGGCTGCGCGCATCGCAGAGCGAGGCCTATCGCCAGGCACGGGCTTACGGTCGATCGCGCGCGCGGATCCGGACGCTGCTCGCCGATCAGGTGAACGCAGGCGCAGAGCGGCGCACCGCGATCCGGCGAGCGGGGTGGCTGCTGCGCCACCTGCCCCAGGTGGCGTCACCCGTGGGCCGAGCGCGGTGGGTGTGGGTGGCGGGCCAGGTCGCCGGTGAGCTCGGAGCGATCCGACAGAGCACGCGCCCATGACCGTGGAGGCCTCCTTCGCACCGACCGCCGACGTGGACACCTACACCGACCTGGCCGTGATCCTGCCGTGCCACGACGTCGAGTCGACCCTGGCTGTGCAGCTCGATCGCCTCGTCGAGGAGCGCTGGACCCGTCCGTGGTGCATCGTGGTGGTCGACAACAGCTCGAGGGATCAGACTCGCGCCATCGCCGAGCGCTACGCCGGTCGGGGGGTGCGGATCGTCACCGCCTCGCAGCGCCGGGGCGCAGGCTATGCCCGCAACGCAGGGGCAGAAGCGACCTCGGCTCCTGCCCTCGCCTTCTGCGATGGCGACGATGTCGTCGCGCCGGGCTGGGTTGCAGCCATCGGTGACGCCCTCGAACGCCACGAGCTCGTCGGCGGCATGGTGGACACCACGTTGGTGAACGATGCCTGGATCGCCTCGTCGCGCTCGATGGCTGAGGACGGCCAGCTCGGTCAGTTCGGGGAGATCCCGTTCGCGCCGAGCTGCAACTGCGGCATTCGCCGAGACCTCTTCGATCGGCTGGACGGATTCGATGAGGACTTCGACGGCCACGAAGATGTCGAGCTCTCGCTGCGCGCCCGCGCCCTCGGGGTTGCGGTGGTGGCCGTCCCTGACGCGGTGATCGGCTATCGCCTGCGATCGACCGTGCGGGAGCTGTGGCGCCAAGGCACCGTCTACGGTCGGGGTCGGCCGCTGCTCATCATCCGGGCCCACGAGCTTGGATTGCCGGCCCCGTCTCGCGTCCACGGAGTCCGCTCGTGGGCTTGGCTCGTGGTGCACCTCCCGGCGCTACGTCATCGCGCCGGGCGGTACCGATGGCTGTGGGTCGCCGCCTTTCGAGTCGGCGTGCTGCGTCGTGCCGTCGAGCTTCGGCGCCTCTACCTCTGATGGTGGGGCAGCTGATGCGGCCATCCCGATGACGGGTCGTCATGGCGGTGGTTCAGCCCGGATCGACAAGCCCATCGTTTTCGTGGTCGGAAGCGGTCGGTCGGGCACGACGTTGCTGTACGAGCTGCTCTGCTCGCACCCGGGGGCCGCCTGGATCAGCAACTACTCCCAGCGGTGGCCGGCCCTCAGCCGGTTCCACCCCTCAGCACCGAGCTCGTTCAAGGGGCAGCCATCCCGGCGATGGGCGCCGCGCCCGGTCGAGGGCTACCGCCTCTTCGACCACGTCCGCCCCACCGTCGGTGCGGGGATGGGCGACGGCCCGCTCGGTGCCGTCGACCTGTCGATCGACGAGCGGACGGCCTTGCGTCGGGCGGTGGGAACCCACCTTCGAACCTCGAAGGCCACGTTCTTCGTGAACAAGAACACCCGCAACACGCGACGAATCGGATATCTCGCCGCCGCGTTTCCCGAAGCGAGGTTCGCGCACATCGTTCGGCATCCCGTTCCGACGGCCAGCTCGCTCATGCGGGTGGCGTTCTTCGCCGGCCTGCCTGTCTTCTGGCGCAACGGGAGGACCGTCAGGGACCTCGTGGCGGGCGGCGAGAGGCCCGAGGTGCTCGCCGCCGAGTTCTGGGCCCGTGAGACGACGAGCTGCCACCAGGCCCTCCGCGACATCGCCGAGGATCGGACGCTCGAGATCCGCTACGAGGACTTCGTCGACCGACCCCTGAAGCACCTCGACCAGGTGATGGGATTGATCGGCATGGCGGTGAGCCCTTCGATGCGCCTCGAGCTGAGCGCGCGCATGATCAGCAACCGCAACGGAGCGGGCATCCGAGACCTGTCGTCCCAGGCGCAGACCGCGATCTGGGAGGTCTCGTCATCCTCAGCGGACGCGTACGGGTATGGGCCGACGCCCTGACCTAGCGAGTCCCGACAGGCGAATGGGGCTCTTCTCGTTGAAGCAACGCTCGGCAAGACTCCCGCCTCGCCCCGCGTCCCAACCCGGACAACTCCTCAACCGCGTAGAGCCTGGATAGTCTTCCGCCGGATGGCCGTCGCCTACCTGATCACGGCGTACAGGTACCCGCGCCAGCTTGGGCGGCTAGTCCGACGCCTAACTCGCGAGGCTCCGGGATCTCGCGTTCTGGTCCACGTGGACGGCAAGGTTGACCTGCGCCCTTTCGTCGAGGCTTGTGATGGCAGCCCTGTTGAATTCCTCGACCGGAGGCGAGATGTGCGTTGGGGGTCCTTCTCGATGGTGCGAGCCACCATGGATCTCGCCGAGCTGTCACGACGCCACGAGTTCACCCACGCAATCTTGTTGAGCGAGCAGTGCTACCCCGTCCGTCCCCTCGAAGAACTCGAGGACCTTCTATCAACGCACGCTGATCAAGACTTCATTGACCTACGACACGTCGCGTCGGAGTGGCCAGTCATCTCCCCGCGATTCGAGAAGTTCTATTTTCGCGAGTGGTCACGACGCGCACCCAGAACGTGCTGGCTGGCCAAGAAGGTCCTCGGCATGATTCGTCCCATCCGACAGCCTCCGGGCGGTGTGAGCATCCATGCGGGTTCCACCTGGTGGGCTCTGTCGCGAGCGAGCCTCGATCAGGTCCTCGACGAACACAGGACGAACCGGCGGCTCCGGAGATTCTTCAGCCTCACCCTCATCCCCGAAGAGATGTACGTGCACACCATCTTGGGGAACTCGCCCCGGGGTGAGTGCACCCAACCCTCCATCACCTACGCAAGATTCGACAAGCAAATCTCGATCAGCCATCCGCTCGTGTGGACAAGGACCGACACCGCTGAGCTTGAGTCGTCTGGCTGCTTCTTCGCCCGGAAGTTCGACGAGTCACTAGACGCTGAAGTGCTGGACTACTTCGACCAGCACCCCTCTGCGAGCGACGGGAGTCGTGTGTGGACCGTGTGAGCCGAAGCCTGAGGACTTCGTGGAACGCAAGTGTGGCCCGAGGGGCGCGCTCCGTCGGCGCTGGGCGCCTCCTCCCGTTGGCGCCGACCGCCCGACTGTACGGGGGTACGGACAAGTGGACGCACGGGTACACCACGTACTACGAGCGGCACTTCTCGAGCCGAAGATGGAGGCGCAACCGGATCATCGAGATCGGCGTGGGCGGCTACGAGAACGAACAGCCGGGCGGATCGCTGCGCCTCTGGCGAGACTACTTTCCGCGCTCGATGATCGTCGGTCTCGACCTGCACGTGAAGACGATCGCGCTGGGTCCTCGCGTCAGGTTCGTCCAAGGCAACCAAGCGGAACCGGCGGATCTGATGAGAGCAACCGAGGCACTAGGCGGACCTCCAGACATCGTCATCGATGACGGTTCGCATCAGATCGAACATGCTGAAGAGTCGTTCCGAGCCTTGTTCCCGCTGATGACTCAAGGCGCGCTGTACGTGATCGAAGACACGCATACCAGCTATTGGCCAGCCTACGGAGGTGGGAGTCCTGCTCCTGCCTCCACCGCTATCGGCCTGGTCAAGTCGCTAGTCGACGATGTTCAGTCCCACGACCCAGTTTTCGACCAGTACCCACAATGGGGCCCTCGGCCGATCATCGACCTGGGTGGCGCCGACGCGCTGCACGTCTACCCCGGAATCGTGTTCATCGAGAAAGGGTCTCGGGCCCGACGATGATGCCGGAGCCTCCAGCATCAGCGACGGCCTTGGGCCATCGGGATCAGAGATGCGCAGGGCCGCTTGTGCTGCGCGAGTCTGCTGGAGCACCTCGGTGAGGCACAGCCGATCAGCGGAGTTCGATGAAGTCCTCGGCGTTGTCACCAGTCGGGAAGCCCCGAGATGGACCGACCTCACTTCCGACCCCAACCACGCAGCCGCTTTGGCGAGTAGGGCGGACGTTCTGCGGAGGGCCTGGCGGCCTCCAATTCGCGATCGGGTTCGATTCCTTGAAGAGCGGTGCCGCGCCCGCCGGGTTCTCGATGTGGGTTGTGTCGCTCACGACGTCGCTCGGATGGACCGACCACAGTGGCTACACGGCCGGCTGGCGGCGGTCGCTGAGCGCTGCATCGGAGTGGATGTGCTGGCCGCCGGAGTCAACGAGATGCAGAAGCGCGGGTACCACGTCGTGCTGCACGACCTGCGCTCCGGGCTGGGCCCCCTGGCGGCAGAGGCACCTTTCGACGTGATCATCGCCGGAGAGCTCATCGAGCACGTCGAGTCGATGGACATGCTGTTCCGGCTGGCCGCCGAGGCCCTCACGCCCGAGGGCAGGCTGATCTTGACCACCCCGAACCCCTATGCGCCGCACCGCGTGCGTGCTGGTCAGCTCGGTCTCGTCTGGGAGAACGTGGACCATATTCTCTATGCGTTCCCAAGTGGCGTTGCGGAGCTCGCGGAGCGGCATGGTCTCTTCTTGGCCGAAGCAGCGGTAACGGACGATCGTCGGCGTCTGAGGCCGAAGGAGCGGGTCAAGGCGTTGCGCCGGTGGCTTCGCGGTAGTCAGTGGGTGACCGTCGGGTTCGCCACCGCTGGTATCCCTCGAGTGCAGCGTGTCGGTTACGGGCCCAAGGCCGGAGCCCTGCATGGCCTTTGGCGGCCGCGCCGCCGATTCCTCGGCGAGACCTTCGTCTATGGCATCGGCCGAGCGGCGCCCGAGTCCCCCTGCGCTCATGCGTAGGGAGTCGTCGAGGTGTCCGATCCGTACGACTGAGCTTCCCCCGGTCCAACGGACGGGGTGGGTGTGGGTGCTCAACGTCATCGACGAGCTCACCCGGGAGCGCCTCGACATCCGCGTCGAGCACTCCATCACCGCTGACGACGTGGTCGCCGCCCTCGATCGGCTCGCCGTTGTGGAGGCGGGCGCCGGCGTTCTTGAGGTTCGACAACGGCCCCGAGTTCGTGTCGATCGTGGTCGCCGAGTGGTGCGCCGCGAACGGCACGGCATGCGTGTTCATCGACCCCGGCTCGCCGTGGCAGAACGCGTGGATCGAGTCGTTCAGCAGCCGCCTCCGTGACGAGCTGCTGAACTTGTGGCAGCTCGACTCGCTGCTCGAAGCTCAGGTCCTGATCGGCGACTGGCGCATCGACTACAACCTGTACCGACCCCACTCGGCCCACGGCGATGTAACCCCAATCAAGTTCGCCCGGGCATGGACCACCAACCACCATCAACGAGCCAACCCCGCATGGCCACTGGACCACTCATCGGGGCCCTTCCACTCCAGCAAGCGTTGGAACAACGGGATCTTGGACCAAGATGCTGGCCGAACAGGCGTGCCCGGCCTGGCAGGATGGGCGGGGTGAACCTCCGCGCGCCCCTGTCCGCGGACCTGGAGACCACCGTCGTCGGTGGACCGGCCGTGGCGTCCCTTCGGGTCGTCGCCGACGTGCGGCGGCACCCCAGATGAGTGACCCACGCAGCCCCGACCCGCAGGTACGACCGTATGCGTCGACCGATCAACCGCAGGTGCTGGCGCTGCTCGCCGATGCCATGGGCCGCCCGAACGACGATCGCTTCGCCCGGCTCCTCGATTGGAAGCACCGCGAGAACGCCTTCGGGCCCTCACCGGCATGGGTGGCGGAGGTCGACGGGGAGATCGCCGCCTACCGAGCCTTCCTCCGCTGGGAGTTCGAGGGCGACGACGGGGTTCAGCCGGCCGTGCGGGCCGTGGACACCGCCACCCATCCCGACCACCAGCGCAAGGGGTTGTTCAAGGCGCTGACCAAGCATGGGCTCGACGAGGTGCGGCGCGACGGGGCCGCCTTCGTGTTCAACACCCCCAACGAGAGCAGTCGCCCGGGGTACCTCTCGATGGGATGGGAGGTGGTCGGCGACCTGCGCCCGAGTGCGCGGTTTCGCGCTCCGTCGTCCCTGGTGCGGGCGGTCAGAGCTCGGGTGCCGGCGTCGCACTGGGGCCTGCCGAGCGAGGTGGGTGCCTCGGCCGGCGAGGCGTTCGCCGATGAGCGGGCCACTGAGGAGCTGTTGGCCTCGGTGCACCGATCCGCCGGGACGATGCGGACGCGCCGCACGCCTGCCTACCTCCGATGGCGCTACGACGCCGACCTGCTCGGCTACCGCGTCCTCACCCTGGGGCACGATCTCGCCGAAGGGGCGGTCTGCTTCCGCCTCCGGGCCCGGGGCCCGGCCGTCGAGGCCACGATCGGCGACGTGCTGGTGCCCGAAGGTGGCGCCCGAGCGCGCCGTGCGCTGATCAGGTCGGTGCTCGAGCAGTCCAGGGCGGACTACGCCTTGGTCCTCGGGTCGTCCTGGCGCGACGGCGTGCTGCCGGTCCCGGGGTTCGGGCCAACCCTGGTGTGGCGCCAGCTCCGCGGAGGGTCAGCGCCGGCGCTGGGGCGTTGGGACCTGCACCTGGGCGACATCGAGCTCTTCTGAGGGTGATGGACCTCTCGGTGTGGGCGGAGGGTGCGCTGACCTCGCGGGCGCTGTGGACCAGCCTGGCGAGTGCCTCGGTCGCAGCCATGGGGGCCGTGCTGGTCGGCCTGCGGTGGGCGCTCCCACGCGACCGGGTGCCGGGGTTGGTGCTGGCCGCCGGCGCGGTCGGTTCCGTGAGCTCTGGTGGGTGGGCCCTGGTAGCCGTGGTGCTGGTCGTGTCTCAGCTCGGTTCGCGTCCGGGATCGGTTCGGTCCCTCGCGGCGCCCGTGATCTCCGTTGGAGCCGTCGGCGCGCTCTACGCCTGCGTACCCGACACGGAGCACGCCCTCGTCGTCGTGGGGGGACTCGTGGCCGCGGTCGGGGTCGCGTTGGGGCTGCAGGCTCCCTGGGGACCCACCGGCCGAGCGGTGACCGCCAGCCTGGTCCTCGTCACATGGACCGACGGGTCGACGCGGCCCAGCGCCCTCATCGCCGGAGCTGGCATCGCCGTCGTGCACGCCGTCGCCCCGTCGGTCCGACCTGGTGTGAGCACGATCGTCATCGCCGTCGCCGGGATGTTGGTGCTCTCACGTGGTGTTGGCCTTCTCGACGGTCTCCGAGTGCCGCTCGTCCTGGGGATCAGCGGCACGGCGCTGTTGGTGCTCGCGATCCTCGTCAGCGGAAGGTCACCTGCCCAAGAGCAGAGCTCTGCGCCGACGGGGTGACATCACGGCGACCGGCGCCGGCTCCGCCGGCCATCCTGCCCGGTCACGACTCCGCTGACCCCGCTCGGTCGGCCGTAGGCGGCCAGCACCGTGTCGACGACGTCTCGTTCGTCGAAGGACCGCTCGGCGAGCGACCGAGCGCGACCTCCGTGCTCGCGCCGGAGGTGGCCATCGGCGTACAGGCGGAGCGCCTCTGCGAGGCTCCGGGCGTCGTTCACCGGCACGAGGGCGCCGGTGACGCCGGGCTCCACCACCTGGCGGCACCCGCGGATGTTGGTGGCCACCACGGGGAGGCCGCTGGCGGCTGCCTCCATGGCCGCTCGAGGAAACCCCTCACGATGGGACGGCAGGCAGAAGACATCCATGGCGCCATACAGACGGTCGACGTCGTGGCGGTGGCCAGTCACGATGGCGCCGTCCCTCTCGGCCCCATCGAGCACGGCTTGGGGGAGCGCGTCAGCCTTGTCTGGGTCGCTCGGGCCGATGAGCAGGAGCCGGAACGGTGCACCGAGGCGTCGCACGGCCTCGATGAGCTCGGGCACGCCCTTCTCTGCCACGAGGCGGGCGACGAGTCCCACCACCACCTCGTCGGGTCCGATGCCGAGATCGGCCCGTGCGTCCGCGGCGGCGTCGTCGTCACCGGGACGGAAGCGGGTGAGGTCGACGCCGTTGCCCAGGAGGCGGAGCTTCCGGCCGGGGGTGATGCGCCAGCGCCGCATGAGCTCGAGGTCCTCGTCGTTCTGCACGAGCTCGACGTGGCTGAATCGGCTGGCCACGGCCTCGAGCCCGTAGACGACGAGCTTCTTGGAGAGCGGATCGTCCGGCGCGGCGTACAGGCCATGGGTGGTGTGCACGACGCGCGGGACGCCGGCGAGGCGGCCCACGATCCTGCCGTAGACGCCGGGCTTGGGGTTGTGGGTGTGGAGCACATCGGGCCGCTCGATCCTGAGGGTGCGCCACAGCGAGCGGGCGGCCCGCAGGTCACCCCGCAGGCTCATCGATCGCGTCGATCCATCGAGCTCGATGAAGCGCATGCCGCGCGCCTCGAGGAACGCGACGTCAGGTCCGGCCGCGCTGATGCCGAGAACCTCGTCGCCATGGTCCAGGCCGGCCTCGATCTGAGCGAGGAGGAGGTAGCGGAGCGAGAGGTCGACCGTCGTGAGGTGGGCGACCTTGCGGGGCGATGTTCCACCCGTCGTGGCTTGCCGTGTCTTGCGGGTCGTCCTACCGATCACGTCACCCTAGGAGGCCTCTGGCGGCCGCGGCGGGCTGATGCGGCAAGGGGCTCAGCACCCCCGCGACGCAAACGGTGGGCTCGTCCCTCAGCGACGCAGTCGGACGACGCTGTAGTCGGGCTGCTGGCTGGTGACCCGTCCCCCGAGGGCCTCAGCGGCATCGCGACAGGTCCGTTGCCGGCAGAGGAAGACCGTGACGCCGTAGCGCGTGGTGATCTCAGCCGCGTCTGGCGCTCCGCGCACCGCACGATCGTTGGCGGCCAGGCGCGCTGCGTTGTCGTCGACGAACGGGTCGGGATAGCCGGGCGCAACCACATAGCCACCGAAGGCCGGCGCAACCTGGCGCAACCGGTTGTCGTCAGCCACGATCACGTCGCCCGGGTGGAGCAGGCCTTCCAGGGGCTCGTAGGGGGCGACGATGCCACCGTCGGTGAGACGGGAGGCCAGCGCATCCGGAACCCAGGGCTCAGGCACGGCGAGGGCCAGGCTCGGGCTGACGCCGACGAGGCCCACGACCGAGAGCACTGCGAGCCCTTGGACAGCCCGCCTCGGTCGCTGTTCCTGTCGGCGCTGCACGAGCGAGGCGGTGAGGGCCGCCAGCGAGAGGTGCGAGGCCAGCAGGGGCATCGGGAGCACGCGGCCCAGGTTGGGTTGATCGAAGATCCAGCCGCATGCGTAGATCGCCCATCCGACGCTGGCGATGAGCACGAGCGGATCCCGGCGAGAGGCTGCGAAACGAGGGAGGAGGGACGCGATGGCCGGGATGGCCAGGAAGAGCCTCGACGGGACCGCCTCGTACAAGAACGCGTGGGCGGCCGCGAAGTCTCCTCCACTGGTGAGCACGTGCCAGAGGTCCGAGAACGGCCAGACAACGGCGGCCGCGCCAGCGAGCCCTCCTGACGCACCGAGGAGGAGGTAGTGCTTGGAGGACAGGCCATCGCGCCTGCTCAGCACGACGCAGGACAGCACGAGCAATGTCCACGCGCCTGTGAAGGGATGCGTCGTCAGGGTCAACGCCAGCAGTGCCGTGACGGCGACGAGGTGCCGGCGGCGGCGATGTTCCAGGTAGTCGACCAGTCGACTCGTCGCGAAGAGCCCCGTAGCCGTGGCGAGGATCGAGGGATACGGGAGGGTGAGCCCGAGCGAGTGCAGGTTGAGGAATCCACTCCATCGCCAGGGTTGGAACCCCCAGAAGACGAGGGTGCCCACCAGCGCGAACGTCGCCGCCCCGGGTTCGCTGGTGAGGCGAACCGTGATGGAGCGAATGGCGACGAGGAGCAAGATGAGCTGGAGCGGCCCCACGATGACGAACAGTGCCTCGGTGCTCGATCCCGTTGCCTCGCCGACCGCAGCCAGCGCGAATGCGTGGAACGAGTAGTAGGAGAACGGCACCGGCTCGCCGATCATCGGGTGCAGCGGTGCCCAGAGGTCGGCGCGGAAGCCCACCACCGCCGTCTGATGGATCCAATAGTCTCCGCCCCAGCGCCGGTTGATCGTGTGCGAGAGCATCCCGAGCGTCAAGATCACGCCCAAGACCAAGTAGCTGTGGCTGGTCAGGTATCGCCCTAGGCTCCGCAACCGTCATCGATCCGATCGTCGCTATTGGCTGGTGGCCGCACCCCCAAGGCCGGTATCTCCGCAAGACTCGCCTGCGTGTGCTCGTTGAGCGGTGACGCTAGTGGTCCGTCGGCGGTCGCCACACCGCTCGCCTTGTCGACGACTGCGCCGGGTCGAGGGCGGCCGTGACCCGCCCGGTGCGGGTGCTCCACCTGGTGAAGGGGTTGGGGCCGGGAGGCGCAGAGCGGCTGCTGGTATCGATGGCGTCGGTGGCAGATCTGGATGTCGTGCGGCACGAGGTTGCCTACCTGTTGCCGTGGAAGCAGCACCTCGTGCCTCAGCTGGAGGCCCTGGCGGTGCCCGTGCACCTCTTGGCGGGACCCCGGGGGCTGGGGGATCCTCGCTGGCCGAGGCGGCTGCGGAGCCTGGCCCGCGATGTCGACGTGGTCCACCTCCACTCACCGGCGGTGGCCGCCATCGCCCGGACGGTGCTGCGCCCGCTGCGGGGCGGACCGGTGGTGGTGTCCACCGAGCACAACGTGTGGGCCTCCCATGGGGTCGCCACCCGGGTGGGCAACGCGCTCACCCTGCCCCTCGATCGGGTGCGGTGGGCGGTGTCCGAGGAGGTGGTGGCGTCCGCCTGGGCGCCGTGGCGGGCCAAGACCGAGGTGCTCGTGCACGGGATCCCGCTCCGCGTCCTGCAGGCCCGCCGGGCCGGGCGGGCCGCC